>JACMKO010000217.1 GCA_014380065.1 Leptolyngbya sp. ES-bin-22
GCGGCAATATGTTTGGCGACCTGCACGAGCATTGCCACATCTGGCGCACCGTCTTGCTCCAATGGTTACTGCAATTCGCGCTGCACGTCTGGATGTTCGAGCAGCGCGGCTAGAAATGCCTCTCGCTCCTTTGTCTCCCAGGATTGGAACACCGCATTGTTGACTTTTTGCCCAATGCTAAACGCTCCCGACTCTTGCAAGCCAGCTTCTAACGCCTTTTCCAGTTGGGTTGGATATAGCTTGTTTTTGACCACAGTTGCGATCGCGCCTGCCACTTTGGGCAAGGCTGCTTTGACTAATCCACCTGCGATCGACTCAAATACCATAGCGCTTCGACCTTTTTGCTCTGACCGTATTATGGCTCAACAGCTTTAGACCTCCGAAGATCCCCGACTTTTTCAAAAAGTCGGGGATCTGGGAAGATAAGATAAGGCATCTTCTCCCTACCCTGCTAACCGTGTTGAACTCTAAACCTGTCTGCGATCGGTGGTTTGCCACGCGCCAAATTAACCCCGGTCTCTACTGCATTAGCGAAACGCACTATTGGGAATGGAATCGTGCGAACTTATGGCTGATTAAAGGACAGAAGCAGGATTTGCTGATTGATACGGGGTTAGGCGTGGCGAGTCTACGACAGCATCTCGCATCGTTAATTGATAAACCGTTGCTGGCGATCGCCTCTCACATCCACTTTGACCATGCAGGCGGGATGCACGAATTTGACCACAGGGCAATCCACGCGGCTGAAGCAGAGGCACTGCGAACGGGTGATAACCACGCGGCTGTCTGTTCCCGCGAATTAGGCTTTGTGAAAGATGAACACTTCGAGCAGTTGCCCTACGCAGGCTTTACGGCGATGCAGTACAAGCTTAATCGCGCCGAACCGACGCAGCTTTTACAGGAAGGCGACGTGCTGGATTTGGGCGATCGTGCCTTTGAAGTGCTACACCTACCGGGACATTCACCGGGCTGCATCGCGCTCTACGATGCCAAAAATCAGGAACTCTTCTCTGGCGATGTCATTTACGATGGCGACTTGCTTGACCAACTGCCCGAAAGCGACATTCCTACCTACATTGCCACCTATGAGCGGCTGCAAAAATTGCCGATCGAAACCGTCTATCCCGGTCACTACGCTACGTTTGGGCGCGATCGCTATCAGGCAATTATGGCAGAGTATCTGGAGGCAAAGCGGCAACCGGGCTGTCCAGGAGACCGCCGTCCTCAAGAAGTGGTGTCGTAAAACGTGGTCGCAATGGTGGGTTGACGCGCTTGAATGAGTCTCGATCACCCATCCCCATAAAAAAGCCGCAGCATGGATGTACTATCCTCGCTGCGGCTTGCTTTTAAATGAATTTTAATCGCCTTCTCTTCGTTATTTTGGCTGGTCGGGAGACGGCTCAGGTTGTGCCTGTGGATCGAGTTGTTCGCGTTCCAGACCTTTTTGGCGTACATCGATGGCAGTTTGCTTTGCCTTTTTGATTGGAGCCGTCACGGAGAAGGTTGCAGGGCTGGATTCGGCTTGCGGCTTCGCTTGTGGCGCTTGTGTGCATCCAACCACACCGCTGCATAAGGCAAGGATGAACAGCCTTTGTATTCTTTTTGACATCGCCATTGCTCTCCAAGCGTCCTACTGGCTTAGCGTACCCCAAGTCAGTCTCAGGAAGTACAAGTGCGCCGGAACGAAGGTCGCGCACTTTCTCACTGACGACTGCCAACGTTGTTAGGTTTTAGCCTTCAAGCTCAAGTTCCTTCTAGAGCGCGTAGCTCTTCGTCCATATAAGAGCGATCGCCCAGCACTTCTAAAAGCGGGCCATGTTCGCGAAATTTGACGACGCTAATGGAACCAGCCAGGGTGTTGATGCGGTCGCGGTAGCGTCCCAAATCGATTCCTAACAGGCTGCACAAAATAATCCGAATGGTGGCTTTGTGCGACACAACGAGAACATTCCCAGAGTCGTATTTTTGCTCAATTTCGGCAACGACTAGCGAAGCGCGACTGGCAATTTGCACGGATGTTTCGCCGCCTGTGGGAGCGTTCCAGGCGGGTTCGGCTAGCCAGCGGATGTAATCGTCGGCATAATGCTCTTTCACATAGTCTTGCGTTTTGCCTTCCCATTCGCCATAGCGGATCTCTTTGAGACCATCGCGCAACTGCATTTCGATGCCGACTGCATCACACAGGGGTTTGGCAGTGGCGATCGTGCGTTTCATGGGACTGACGTAAGCGGCTGTCCAGGGAAGGGCTTTGTAGGCAGCGCCAAATGCCGCTCCCATTTTGATGCCATTGGGCGTGAGATCAGCATCAAGATCGCCACAGTAGCCGCCGGAGCGACTGTACGTGGTTTCGCCGTGTCGTACAAAATATAGCGTTAAGCTCATGAGACTTTTGGGGTGTCCTGCTCGTAGTGCATTTTGTAAACGGGATTGTCAAGTCCGAGTTCGTTCATGACGGTACGGGTATGCAGGACACGATCGGCGATCGAGAGCGCATCGCTTAAAACGCCAAACAGCGAAATTTCTGCTTCCACTTTGCGTACTTCCTGCAACAGATCCTGCTCTGCCTCACCTTCAACCGCGTGCAGTTGACTCATCAGCGTACTGCGCTCGATTTTGTAGTGAGAGTGAGAGTTTTGGAAGTAGTCGTGGAGTTGAGTCACGAGAGAGGCAACCGATTGATGATCGACTAAAAAACGCGGATCTTTGGTTTCCATAGCGGAGCAGTGATTAGTGGTTGGTGGTTGGTTTTTAGTAAGAGCGCTTAGGGCAGTAGGTTAAGCAAAGAAGCTGAACACTAAACCAACTCAAATTTCATCGCTCATCGCTCACTACTGCCTACGTTCCGTCGATCGCTCAAGTCATGGCGGCTCCTGACTGAACGTACTCTTTGAGTTCGATCGCGACGGGTTTGACGTGCCAGATGTCTTCGCAGTACTCGCGAATGGAGCGATCGGACGAAAACTTGCCCATGCGAACGGAGTTGAGAATCGAAAGCCGTGACCAATGCTCCTGGTCGCGGTATGCCTGACTCACACGATCCTGACAATCGATGTAGGCCTGGTAGTCTGCCATCAACAGGTAATCGTCCTTATACAGCAGGGTGCTGACGAGCGCATTAAACAGGTTGGTATCGCCATTGGAGAACCCACCGGAGGCAATGCGATCCATCGCGGCTTTGAGTTCGGGGTTGTCGTTGTAGTACTGCCAGGGGTTATAGCCTTTGGCTTTCAGCTCGTAGACTTCTGGCGTGGTGAGACCAAACAAGAAGAAGTTGTCAGCTCCGACTTCCTCGCGGATTTCCACATTGGCACCATCGAGTGTGCCGATCGTCAATGACCCATTCATGGAGAATTTCATGTTCCCGGTGCCAGAGGCTTCTTTGCCTGCTAACGAGATCTGCTCAGAAAGGTCGGCGGCGGGATACACACGCTGGGCAAATTTGACGTTGTAATCTTTGAGAAACACGACCTTGAGGCGATCGCGCACATCGGGATCGTTGTTCACCACATCGGCAACCGAGTTGATGAGCTTGATGATGAGCTTCGCCATGTAATAGCCAGGAGCCGCTTTGCCGCCAAAAATGAACGTGCGAGGCGTAATATCCACATCAGGATTGGCTTTGATACGGTTGTACAGCGTAATGATGTGGAGCACATCGAGGTGTTGCCGCTTGTATTCGTGAATCCGCTTTGCCTGAATGTCGAACAGAGACGTGGGATCAACGTCAATGCCGTTCACCTGTCTGATGTAAGCGGTCAGATCCTGCTTGATTTCGAGCTTGATCTGCCGCCACTGCTGGCGAAACTCAGCATCGTCCGCAAAGGCTTCCAGCTTGCGAAGCTCGTTCAAATGCTTGATCCAGCCGTCACCAATTTTGCTGGTGATGAGTTTGGTCAAGCGGGGATTGCTCAGCACCATAAAGCGCCGTGGGGTCACGCCGTTCGTCTTGTTGCTAAATTTTTCGGGATACAGCTCGTAGAAGTCGCGCAGCACATCTTGCTTAAGGAGTTCGCTGTGCAGCGCTGCCACGCCGTTGATGGCATGACTACCCACACAGGCTAGATGCGCCATGCGAACGTGGCGTTCCCCTGCTTCATCAATGAGCGACATGCGGGCGAGGCGATCGTGATCACCGGGAAACTTCAGGCGAATCGCTTCCAAAAAGCAGCGGTTGATTTCGTAGATGATTTCGAGATGACGTGGCAAAAGGGTGCCAAAAAGACCCAGCCCCCAGCGTTCCAGTGCTTCTGGCAACAGAGTATGGTTTGTGTACGCGAGCGTCTTTTGGGTGATGCTCCAGGCAGCATCCCACTCCAGGGCGTGTTCGTCCATCAGCAGGCGCATGAGTTCAGCCACAGCGATCGCGGGGTGCGTGTCATTGAGCTGAATCGCAAACTTTTCGTGGAACTGCTCTAGCGGAATGCCCTGACGAGTGAGGATCAAAATCATGTCTTGCAGGGAGCATGACACGAAGAAGATCTGCTGTGCGAGGCGCAGTTTCTTACCCTGGGATAGTTCGTCGTTCGGATAAAGCACCTTCGTCAAGGTTTCTGAAACGGTCTTTTGCTGCACAGCACGGAAATAGTCACCAGAATTAAAGGCGGCAAAGTCGAACGACTCGGCAGCAGCAGCGCTCCAGAGCCTCAGAGTGGTTGCTGTATTTGTCTTGTA
>JACMKO010000218.1 GCA_014380065.1 Leptolyngbya sp. ES-bin-22
CTCTTCGCGGAGACGCACGGTCTCTGCTTGTAGGTCGGGCAGGGTTTGGCTCTCAGAATAGGTCACGTCTTTAGAACTCCACTTTCGATAGCATCAGTCTTTATGGCATCAGGCTGGCTTAGGTGAGTGTCCCAACGGCGAGGGGCGGACTCACGGCGAATATCCCGCCAAATTGCTGTTGCAGCTAATGTACCATCTGCGACAGCAATTGATACCTGATTGAGTCCTTCTTTTAAATCACCGATGGCAAAAAGGCGCGGATGTGAGGTGCGGCACATCGAATCTGTCACTAAGTTCTCACCGTTCCACTGCAAATCCAGCCCTTTCAGGTACTCATTGAAGTAATGTGAACCCATCGCCACCAACCCCGTTTCCAGGTCGATCGTGGAGCCATCGGTTAACTCTACGCCGCTCATCTCATGGTTATGCCCCAAAAATTTGGCGATCGGGGTTTCGACCAGCGGGTAGCCATGCTCCTTCAGCTTTCGTCGCATCGCTTCGCCCACCTCGCACAGTCCTTGCGTAAAGACGGTGATGTAAGGCGTGAACCAGTTCAACACGAAAGCTGTGTTAATGGCAGACTCAGTGCCCACAAAGAGTCCACACTGCTTGTCAGCAATTTCGTAGCCATCACAGATCATGCAGACATGCAGATTAAACCCCGCATAATCGTAGACATTCTGCATGTTTTCAAGGTGGGGCAAGCGATCAATAATACCGCTCGCCGCCACCACATACTTGCTGCGAAACACAGGATAGAGGCTGTCCTGCTTGCCAACCTTAACCTTGACAGCAAAGGTATCGTCCTCATCATGCACCGCTTCGACAAAGCCAGCTAGATAGTCTCCATTCAGTGACAGCAAGTGATTCTGCCCTTGCTGCAATAAGGTACGCCCTGGTGTCTCTGGTGGCAGCCCTAGATAGTTCCGTAAGTCTTGCATCCAAAACGATCGTCCCCTACCTTTCTCAACCACCAGGCAAGAAAGGCGGTAACGCTGTAGGTAGATGGCTGCTGCCAGCCCACCCGCGCCACCACCCACGATGATGACATCGTAAACATGCTCTAAACGCTGATCAAGGTTCTTCTTAGAGAGCTTCATGGGCTTGCTGTGACGCACTCAAAACAGTGAATTCTAGGAACTTGCTCCTAGCTTTTTCTAGTGTAAACAGTTCAGAAGCTCCCGTGGGGTGCAACCTTAGGCTTCTACTGGCTCTTTTTCGACTTCCGGCACTTCTTGCTTGATCGTAAGGAATCGAATCACTTCTTCACTGAGACGCATCGAACGTTCTAGTGAGGCTATCTGGCTACCATCGCTTTGATAGTTGATTTGGATGTAGATACCTTCCCGGTGGTTTTGAATTTCGTATGCCAGACGACGTTTGCCACGGTGCTGGGTCTCCATGACATCCGCCCCATTTTCGCGCAGAAGCGTCTGATACTTTTCGATCGCCTGGTCTACTGCTTCTTCGTTCAGATCAGGGCGAAGAATGTACATTGTTTCGTAAAAATATTCCACGTTGGTCTCCTTATGGACTAATGGCTTCTTAGGGATGCGGTGTGGATGGAAGCTTGGCTGTGAAGCTGCTGCGATCTGCTACTTTTCACGCTCAAGAAGCAAGGATTTATAATCTTACCGCGTTTAGGCTTTTAGTGGTCAAGTCAACCCAATCAACATCTATCAGCTTTCATAATGCATTAGCAACCTTGCCATGCTTAAAGCTGTAGGATACATCGCCAACACTGCTACGCCGAAAGCGGTGGTGATACGGTTAAACTGCCAGCTTGTATGTGGCAGAGTTGATTGATCAGTCTACGTCACGCTGAACTGACTTGTTAAGGTTTAATCTTGTTTAATCTTAGTTTTTTCTCGAGCCGTGAGGAATCGGTTGAGTTATGGCACAGCGCTATGTCCGGGTTCAAGCAGCAGACGGACAGATTTACTACGGATTACTCCAGCTTGGTCGAGAGGTGCGTGTGCTAGATGCGCCGCCTTGGCTGAACGGGCAGCAAACGGCTTTGGAGTTGCCATCAGAGGGCTACCAGCTTCTGGCACCCTGCGCGCCGTCAAAGGTGATTGCTGTGGGTAAGAACTATGCCGATCATGCCGCAGAAATGGGAACACCCGTACCGGAAGAACCGCTGCTGTTTATGAAGCCGTCTACGGCGGTTGTTGCTACAGATGGAGTGATCCTGTATCCTTCGCAATCGCAGCGGGTGGATTATGAGGGCGAGTTGGCACTGATTATTGGCGATCGCTGTGTGGATTGCACCCCAGAACAAGCTCAGGGGAAGATTTGGGGCTACACGATCGCGAACGATGTCACCGCCCGCGATTTACAGCGCAAGGATGGGCAATGGACACGCGCCAAAGGGTTCGATACCTTCTGTCCTCTAGGTCCCTGGATCGTGCGGGACATTAGCCCAGGCGCTCGGCTGCAAACGTTTCTCAACGATGATCCCAAGCCTGTCCAGTCTGCCTATATCGATCAAATGGTTTTTTCACCGGACGTTTTAGTGTCTTACATCAGCCAGGCAATCACCCTGCTACCGGGCGATGTGGTGCTAACTGGAACACCTGAGGGTGTGGGAGCGCTGCAAGTTGGCGATCGCGTCCGTGTCGAGATTGAAGGCATTGGCTACCTTAACAACATTGTGGCGGCGCGATCGTCCAAGCTGTCGTTGGAGGATCTTAACTTGAAGGCGGAAGACCTTCAATAACAAAGTCTTCCGCCTTCAAGCAAGCACGACTTGGCACCGAATACTTAACGTACTTGAGTGTAAGCTGCGTCTGAAATAGTTGGAATCTCAGCGTAGCGCCCCAACGCCGACTGAACGACGGAATAGCCTACAGCCGCTACAACACCCAAAAAAATCGTGTTGAACAGCGTTTGCTCTAGCAAAGTGCCCTGAAGCAGTGCAGCAAGGGCATAACGCCATAGGATCGAAACCAAGCTCAACACAATGCCAAACAAGATTGACTGCATCGCGTTGAACCGAATAAAGTGCACAACTGACTCATTTCTGACGACTAAAAGAAAGAGTGCAAAAAAGATAATCAGCGGCATAAAGCCACCGAAGCCGTAATA
>JACMKO010000219.1 GCA_014380065.1 Leptolyngbya sp. ES-bin-22
AAAGGCATCGTGATTGATGCTTGGGTTCGTGTGTCGTTGGTTGGTATTGAACTACTGTCGATCGAGGCGCGTATCGTCATCGCCTCCGTCGAAACCTACCTGAAGTATGCCGAAGCCGTTGGTTTAACGGCTCAAGCCGCAGTGCCTGCTGCTTAGTTAACTCGACCTGTTTGCCAACGTCGGGCGGCACCGCAGTCGATCGACGCTCAAGCTCAATCCCAGCACCTTTCAAGAGTGTTGGCTGCTGGGGAACCCCTCTGGTTTCCCAGCTTCACTGTTAGTCGATCATTCCCTGGCATGATGGGAAGGAGTTTTAACCATGTCTTTAAAGGATTCCTGGCAGCAGCAGCGCCAACAGCGCCAACAAGAAGTGTCACAGCGGCAGCAAACGGTTGCTGAGTCACTGTCAACAACTCAGCAAGAACGCCAGCTCAAAGCAGCCCAACTGCGCGATGAACTCAGTCTTTTTCGCGAAACGCTTGCCAGCGAAAGCATCGCACACCGTACTGAGCTACAGCAGTTTTGCCAACGATTGCACGTGGAAACACAGGCGTTTCTAGCGGCAGCAGGCGATCGCCGCCACCACCAAGCCACTCAACTGAACCAGACGCTGGATGCGTTTGTGCAAGTGCTCAGACAGCAAGCCGCCGCCCTTTTAGCAGCAGCACAGGCAGAGCGTACCGTCGCTGCACGACGACTGGAGCAAGAACTGGTTGCCTTTGTCGATGCCTTGCGCTCCGACGTACAGAGCTACCTGATTGAACTCGAAGCCGTTCGCCACCAGCGAGCCATACAGTTAAATCAAACGCTCATTCAAAGTCGGGCAAAGCGAGAAGCAGAGACACAGGCACTCTTCCAGCGTCTTGCCATCTTTCGGGCAGAGCTACAGCGGTTTTCTCAAGACCTGCGTGGAACTGTTTGGGGTGGTAATGACGCTAGCGTCGCCACACCACAGCCGCTTAAGAACGGCACCCAGCCGATTGGTCGTGTTTCAGTACTGCCAAAGGGCGCGATCGCTGTCACCGCCACTGTAGGAGCTTTTCAGAACGGTAACTCTGTCGCTGTCGTGCCGCCTGCCAAAGCCACGACTCCACAACCAGACGCGATCGCCCACGAAAAAGACGTTTACGCCCACATCCATCAGGTTCAAGGCGCACGGCTAACCGAGATTGAAGCAGCGCTTGGCATCAACCGCTTTCAAGCTGTAGATGCCCTACGATCGCTGATCAAAAAAGGCTTAATCACCCAGCGCGATCGTATCTATCTTGCTCAAACACATCTTGCCCATACATGAGGAGTAAGGAGTAAGGAGTAGGGAGTAGGGAGTGGGGTGAAGGCTAGAGGCTAAAGGCTAAAGGCTTAGTTTTTAGAAGCTTGCTGACCGCTAACTTAACTTCAAACTTCTTCCCGGACTCCCTCGCTCCCTCTGCCTCCTCATTCCCTCGTCCCTACACTCCACACCCCCTCAGAGGTTAACCCGTGACGACTGTACTTCGAGCCAGCCCCCGCCGTTTTGTCAGCACTCCCGCCGTTGAACGTGTAGCAAATCGTGCTTTGCGCTATTTGCAATCCGGCTATTCTGTTCACTTGCGTGGTCCTGCTGGGACAGGCAAAACCACGCTGGCATTGCATTTAGCAGATCTGCTTGCCCGTCCACTGATGCTGATTTTTGGTGACGACGAGTTCAAAACATCTGACCTGATTGGCAACCAGTCGGGCTATACGCGTAAGCGAGTGGTAGATAATTACATCCACAGCGTCGTTAAAGTTGAAGATGAACTGCGGCAAAACTGGGCAGATTCGCGCCTCACGCTTGCCTGCCGAGAAGGATTCACGCTGGTCTACGACGAGTTCAACCGATCGCGTCCAGAAGTGAACAACGTACTGCTGTCGGCGCTTGAAGAAAAGCTGCTCGTGCTGCCGCCGAGCAACAATCGCAGTGAATATGTCCGGGTTAGTCCTCATTTTCGCGCCATTTTTACGTCCAACCCTGAAGAATATTGCGGCGTTCATGCCACTCAGGATGCGCTGATGGATCGGTTAGTGACGATCAGTATGCCGGAACCGGATGAACTGACGCAGCAAGAAATTTTGGTACAAAAAACGGAGATCGATCGCGCCAGTGCATTGCTCATTGTGCGGTTAGTCAAAGAGTTCCGCCTTCGCACCAATAATGAGAAGTCCTCCGGTTTGCGCTCTTGCTTGATGTTGGGTAAGGTCTGTCACGATCACGAGATTATCGCCACACCCGGCAACGCCGATTTTCGCGACCTCTGCTGTGATGTGCTGCTTTCGCGCTCTAGCTTGCCACTCGTAGAAACCACTAAAATTTTGTGGGAGTTACTTAATGAGGCGATCGGTCTCGATTTAGTTGAGGCGGAAGTCGAAGGGACTGAACTAAACGACTCGCTGTACGATGTTGCGGTCCTACAGTCAGACGTAGCGATCGCGCAATCAGAAGCAATCACTGAAGCGCTAGCAGCGCTGGCAATAGAGGCGATCATGGCTGAACCTGCCATCGACTCGATCGCGTCAGAAGAAAGTGCGCTAGAAACTGAAACAGATGCGCTAGAAAACCTCATCCTGTCCTCGCCTTCCGCTATCGCTGAACCCGCTGATGCAGTAAAAACCACCAATGCTGTAGCAATGACAGAGGCGGACATTCCCTACGAGCAAGAAATCATTGCCTACCTCAAGCAAGTCAATGGGGCGCGACTATCCCAGATTGAGCACGCGCTGGAACTCGATCGCTTCCGCACAGTCGATGTCCTCCGCTTGCTGGCAGAAAAAGGTAGCGTGATGCTGCGCGATCGACTCTATCTCCCTACAGAAGGTTAACGCATGACCGCCGCCATTCCTACCAAAGCCTATCCCACTGCACCGATGTCAACCAAGGACTCGGCGCGATCGATTTCGACCTCTACCTCAGGCTCCACGCTAGCAGATGTCTTGGAACGCGTACTCGACAAAGGCATCGTCATTGCGGGCGATATTTCCGTTTCCGTTGCCAGCACTGAACTGTTGAATATTCGTATTCGCCTACTGATTGCCTCTGTTGATAAAGCCAAGGAAATGGGCATCAACTGGTGGGAAAATAATCCCCATTTCAGCACTCAATCTCAAAGCCTCATTGATGCCAATCAACAGTTGATGCAACGGGTAGAAAGCTTGGAGACTGAATTGCGATCGCTGCGCCTACCGTCTGCTAGTTAAGTAAGCAATCACTGATCAGCGGTCGGTTCGCCAAAAGCTGACGGCTGATTGAGGTGAGGGTGTGTTCGCAGTCCAAAACTTGCAGCTCATACCAATATAAAGCATGACAGCTACAGATCCAATCGCTGGGTAGGGGCAAGGCAATGCCTTGCCCCTACAAGCTGTGTCGTCTTTTCAATTCAAATTGGT
>JACMKO010000220.1 GCA_014380065.1 Leptolyngbya sp. ES-bin-22
GCCATAGCCGGAGCACCGTAACAAGCGCTCCGGCTATGGCAGGTAGCATCTTAGTGTCAGCAGCTAGGGATTAGCGCTCTCAAGCTGATGGCTGATCGCTAATCGCTTCACCACTCTATTGCACCACGGCTGGGCGGATTGCCGAAGGACGACGATCGATGACCTGATCAACCAGTCCGTAGTCTCTCGCTTCTTCTGCGGACATAAAGAAGTCGCGCTCGGTGTCTTCATGAATGCGCTCGATCGATTGCCCCGTATGCTCTGCCAGCATCTCGTTCAGCCGTTGCTTGTGATACAGGATTTCTTTTGCCTGAATCTCAATATCGGTTGCTTGTCCCTGAGCGCCACCCAGCGGTTGGTGAATCATGATGCGGGAGTGGGGTAGGCTCATCCGCTTGCCTTTGGTTCCGGCACTCAGCAGAAACGCGCCCATGCTGGCAGCTAACCCAACACAGATCGTCGAGACATCAGGACGGATGTGCCGCAACGTGTCATAAATGCCCATTCCGGCTGAGACGGAGCCACCGGGGGAGTTGATGTACACATAAATGTCTTTCTCTGGATCTTCAGCATCCAGAAAGAGCAGTTGAGCCACAACTAAGTTTGCCAAATCAGCATCAATTTGCTGCCCGAGAAACACAATCCGCTCCCGCAGCAGCCGCGAGTAAATGTCAAAGGCACGTTCGCCCCGACCAGATTGCTCAATGACGGTAGGAATCATGGCGCTTGCCCTCGATCGGTTTTTCTCATTCTACCGATTTAAGAGGACGACGAGTGAGGGGCAGGAGCCATAAGCGGAGAGAGTGCGCAGAAGGCAAAAGGCAGAAGGTAAAATCATTGGCTCCACAAGTGAAGCGAGAATCAATGACTTTAGCAGGAAGCAGAAGGGGAGCTTCTCTAAACTCAACGTTTACCTCATGAAACTCAGAACGCTACAGTTCATATCTGAAACGCGGCGCTCTGACCTTAACCCCTGACACTTCAACCTCAGAACTCAGTGTAGCCAGCTCAGAATTAAGTCCAGCTCTCTCGGAACTGAGTGCAGCCATATTGGAACTCAGTGCAGTCGTTTCAGAACTCAGGGCTGTCACCTTCGAGCTCAGTGCTGCTATCTCAGAACTCAGTGCTGCTATCTCAGAATTGAGTGCAGGCATCTCCGCATTGAGTGCAGGTATCTCAGAATTGAGTGCTGCTATCTCCGAACTCCGTGCAGGTATCTCCGAACTCCGTGCGGTAAGCGCACAGCCCAGAATCTGTCATTTAAAGCTCAAAAGCCCCAGCGCAGACACAGGAAGCACCGACTCAAAGCACCCCTCTGCTCTTGCAAAATTTCTGAATTAAAAGTTTCTAGAGAATGGGAGATTCGCGAGCGCAGGCAGTATATTGGCTCCAGTAGTTACCTCACTCCTCGCAAATGACGAATCTGCCCAGTCCCGGTGGCGATCCCGGTTCAGGTTCTAATAGGCGCTCACGGCTACTTCTGCTGCGGCGTATTGGCATTCCCTTAGGCATTGTGGGACTGGCTGGACTGGCAGCAGGAGCCTGGTATGGATGGGTTTTTGTCAATGAAAAGCTGGCTCCGCTGGTAGAGTCAAATCTCAGCGAGTCGCTGAAGCGTCCAGTGAAGTTGGGAAAGGTCGAACGGTTTTCGCTGACTAGCTTGCGCTTTGGTCCGTCCTCAGTGCCTGCGACTGCCACTGATCCCGATCGCGCCACCGTTCAGGCAGTCGATGTGGCATTCAACCCCATTCGATTACTGTTGACTCGGAATCTGAATCTAGACATTACGTTAGACAAGCCAGACCTTTACCTGGAGCAAGCACCAGACGGGAACTGGATTTCGGTGCAAATCTCGGACGAGGAACAGAAGGGACCCGTCAGCACTGAACTGCAAGCCATTCGTTTCAAAGATGCCAGAGCGGTGCTGGTAGCAGCGGGTAAGACGGGTGGCAAAGCTGCTCCTGTCAACCTCTCGCAGTTGAACGGTAGCGCCAACTTCTTTGACAAAAACCAACGCATTGCCTACGAACTCGCGGGACGATCGGATACGGGCGGCAGCTTGAAACTCAATGGGGAAACCCTGCGATCGCCGTCCCAAACGAATATTCAGGTGCAGGGGCAAAACTTTGCGATCGCCGAGATCGATCGTCTGATTAAGCTGCCCGTGAACCTTCCTGCTGGTCGTGGAAGTGGCTCGATCAACGCTCAGATTCGTCCTCACCAGAAGTTGCCTTATCTAACAGGCAACGCGACGTTTGAGGGCGTGACGCTGGCAATTCCAAAGGTGCCCTACACGTTTACGCAGGCAAAGGGTAGCTTGCAGCTACAGGGGAAATTGCTGACGCTAGAAAACACTGAGACGCTGTTTGGTAAAAGCAAAATTCCCGTGCAGGCAAGCGGGACGCTGGATTTTGACAACGGGTTTAACCTGGCAGCGCGGGTGAAGTCCATTAGTGTTGCCAAACTTCTGGACACCTTTCAGTTGAAGCTACCTGTGCCAGTAGCGGGCGAAGTGCTGGCAGACTTAAAGGTAACGGGAGCAACGCGGCAGCCTGTCATCACTGGTGTTGCCCGCAATACTAAACCAGGTAAGGTCGATCGCGTTGACCTCAGCAAATACAGCGCCAAATTCCAACTAGCGACCGCAAGGCAAACGCTGACGATCGCCGATGTGCAGGCAACCCCTAGCGCTGGTGGGCAAGTCACCGGTTCGGGGCTGGTCACACTCAAAAATCCTGTCCAACTGGCGTTCAATGTGCGAGCAACAGGTGTTCCCGGTGAGCCGATCGCCAGTGCTTACACAGGAGGGAATGCTTCACCGATCGCGATCGGTCGGGTCAACGCTCAAGCCGTTGTCAGAGGCGCGGCAACGAATCCTCGCACCTTCATTCGCTGGCAGGCACCTGAGGCACAATACGCTGGCTCTGGCGAAATTGCGATCGCCAATGGCGTAATCGCGCTTCAAAATACGAACCTGGCAGTCGCTGGCGGCACAGTCAATGCCCAGGGACGTTCAGCAGGAGGACGTTGGCAGGCGCTAGTCACAGGCTCCCAAATTCAGCTTGGTCGCTTCTCTAAAGATCTGCGGGGGTTGTTTAGCGGGGCGATCGCGTTCTCAGGGTCGCTTTCAAACTTCAGTCCAGCCAGCGTCCGCGCTCAGGGACAAGCACGGCTGTCGCAAGGTATTTCAGTGATTGCCGCACCGATCGACGCTCAGTTTGGCTGGGATGGGCAAAAGGTTGTCTTGCAAAGAGCCACAGCTCCAGGCTTTAGTGCGAATGGTGCTATCTTTGCGCGGTTGACGGGCGCACCAGCCATTACAGCGCTCGATTTGAATGTTCGCACCAGTAACTACAGTTTGCAGGCGATCGCGCTACCCATTCCCCAAAGCGTCGCTTACTCCGGGCGGGTAGACTTTGCCGGACGGCTGACGGGTAGCCCTACCAACCCCAACATCAACGGGGGCGTAACATTGCGCCAGTTTGTGCTGAATGGCACTGCGTTTGAATCACCGCTGCGAGGCAGTCTGCAAGTGGCGCAGGGCGTAAATTTGAAACTGGCAGGGCAACAAGACCGCATTGCCCTCACGCTCGGTTCGACGTACCAAATTGTGGCGTTCGACATCCGGCGCGATCGAGCCATTGCCACAGGCAGAACGCGAGGCGATTTGCTGCTGGTTGAAGCTCGCAATTTTCCGCTTTCGTTTCTCAACACACCTGCCACAGCGGTCTTTTTTCCGTTGTCGGGCGAGTTGAACGGCAACTTTACGCTGAACGCGAACCGCTTACGGGCGGGGGATCTCAGTCAGCTCAATGCAAATGGACAATTGACGATCGCCAATCCCTCGATCGGCACCTATCGAGCCGATCAGTTTGGTGGACGTGTCAGTCTTGCTAACGGAGTTGCAACGCTGACCGGAGCTGAGTTACGCCGGGGGCAAAGCCTCTTTCAACTGAATGCAAGCGCCAAAATTGCGAGTGCAGACCCGCAAGTTCAAGCGCAGTTAACGGTGCCGCAAGGGCAGCTTCAGGACGTGCTGGAGCTACTCCAATTCTTCAAGCTTTCTGATTTCTCACGGGGCGCAACCTTACCGGCTTATGGCACGGCAGCCGACTTGCAAACGGTTCCAGTGGAGCTATCTCGCACAGCCTTGATTAATCAAATCCGCCGCATTGCTGAAATTCAAGCTCTGAAAGCGCAGATGGCTGACCGTCAGCAAGCATCGCCACTGCCAGAATTAAGCGAGCTGAAGGGGGCGTTTAGTGGCACTGTCAGCGCGGCAGGATCATTGCGAAAAGGCATCAGCGCCAACTTCAACCTGCAAGGACAAGACTGGCAGTGGGGTAATGCGCTTTCAGCCAAGCGGGTTGTGGCACAAGGCAGCTTTGAGAACGGCATTGTGACGCTCCTGCCGCTACGCTTCCAGTCAGACCAATCATTGATCGCTTTTTCAGGGCAGGTGGGCGGTGCAATGCAGTCAGGGCAGTTCCGCATGGAGAACATTCCCGCCGATCGGTTGACAGATCTGTTTAACCTGCCGCTGAATGTGCAAGGCAACCTGAATGCCACCGCGACCATAACAGGCAACCAGAACAATCCTCAAGTCTTGGGACTCCTAAGCTTGACGGATGGGGTTCTCAATGGCACTACGATTCAACAAGCGCAGGGTAACTTCGGCTACAGCAATGCTCGTCTCAACTTTGGTAGCCGCCTTTTGCTCGGCGGCACCGAACCGATTACGCTCACGGGCAGCATTCCCCAAAAGCTTCCCTTTGCGTCTGTTGAACCCGACAATGACCAGATTCAACTGAGCGTGAACGTCAAAAATGAAGGACTGGCGCTGCTCAACTTGCTCAACAATCAAGTGGCGTGGGTTGATGGCAAAGGGCAGGTGAATGCTGAGGTGCAAGGCACCCTCCGACAACCGATCGCGACGGGTACTGCCAGCTTTGAAAATGCCACCCTGCAAGCACGCGCACTCCCCGAACCGCTAAAGGGCGTGACGGGCACTATTCGGTTCGATCGCGATCGGCTACGGGTTGATCAAGTCACCGGGCAATTTACACGGGGTAGTGTGACGGCGGCTGGCGTGCTGCCAATCTTTGCCATATTGTCTCCTGGCGATCCTGACCTGCAAACGCCCCTCAATGTTGATCTCAATCAAGTTTCGTTAAATCTGAAAGGGCTGTATCAGGGCGGAGTCGGCGGCGGCGTTCAAATTACAGGTACGGCGTTCAATCCCGTCATCGGCGGCACAATTCAACTATCCAATGGGCAGGTGCTTCTAACCAGTGCAACGGGAGGTGGCACAAACACTAGCGACGGGAATTCAGCGGGAGGGACGGCAGCGCCTAGCTCAACTGCATCGTTCGGCAACGGCTCCAACGTCATTGCCTTTAATAATCTAGGCATCGCGTTAGGCAATAATGTTCGGGTTGTGAGTGCACCGCTTCTGAGCTTTGTCGCTGGAGGAAACCTCACCATCAATGGCACGCTGGATGATTTACGACCCAAAGGGTTGATCAGTCTCAAGTCGGGTCAGGTTAACCTCTTCACCACTCAATTCATACTGGCTCGCGGCTATCCTCAAACGGCTGAATTTGTCGAAAAGCAGGGGCTTGATCCAAATCTTGATGTGCGTCTCATCACCTCGGTAGCTGAAGTGACCAATAGTCGCCTGCCAACCTCCACACTATCCTCCGAAGTCAACGACTCCAGCATCACGACAGCATCCGCATATGGTTCTTTGCAAACAGTCCGCATTCAGGCGCAAGTGCAGGGACCTGCTAGCCAGTTGGTTGCTAATCTCAGGCTCACCAGCAGCCCCGGTCGCAGTGAAGCCGAGATTGTGTCCCTGCTTGGCGCTAATTTTGTTAGTACGTTGGGACGCGGCGATACTGCACTGGGTATTGCGAACCTGGCGGGTTCTGCCCTGCTGAGCAACATCCAGGGCGTGATTGGCAACGCGCTGGGGCTAAGCGAGTTTCGTCTTTTTCCTACCGTGACTCGCCCCGATCGCGCCCGTGATACCAGCAGCGGCAGCTCTACACTCGGCTTGGGTGCAGAAGCGGCGATCGACCTCACGCCCAGCATTTCGCTCTCTGCGTTGAGAATCTTAACCTCAAGCCAACCCACGCAGTTTGGTCTCCGCTATCGCCTCAGTGACCAACTGCTACTGCGCGGTTCTAGCGATTTTTCTGGTGATAGCCGTGCTGTCGTTGAATATGAGACACGCTTTTGATGGATTTAAGTCCCAGCGAATGGCATTCGCGGCTACCAGAACCAAGTTTGCCTCCGCAGACGCAACCAGTTCGGTACTGTAACCTGCTGAGGCAGATTTTGTTTCTGTAGCTGCGGTTTCTAACCGCCGTTAACCGAGTATTAAGCGATCGATCATAGTGGTCAAGGCTCTGCTTGCCTTGGCAGAACCGTTTCCAGCGGCGGGATATCTTCAGGTTGAATCGTGGTTAAAACGTCATCGGTCAAGAACATAATGACCGCTAAACGGTTGGCTTGTTGCTCAATAGTTTTTTCAAAGAGGTTGCGTACCAGTCGAGCATTGCCAAAGGTTCTGTCGCGACGATCGTAGAGAGTATTGAGTATCTTGTGCAGCGTTTGATCAGCAGCTTCAGTGGGCTTAAAGTGGCTGTCTTTGCAAAGTTTGTGGAAAATTGCAAGCAGTTCATCCGGTGTGTAGTCGTTGAAGTAAAAATAGCGATTAAAGCGAGATTTCAACCCTGGATTCGATTCAACAAACGTGACCATTTCGTCGGTGTAGCCAGCCACAATGACCACCAGACGACTACGGTAGTCCTCCATGCGTTTGATGAGTACATCGATCGCCTCCTGTCCAAAGTCTTGTGTAGAGTTCGGCGGCTTGAGAGCATAGGCTTCATCCACAAACAGCACACCATCTAGCGCTGACTCAACCAGGGCATTGACTTTTTCAGCCGTGCCGCCGATGTGGGAAGCCACCATGCCAGCGCGATCGGTTTCCACTAAATGACCGTTCTCCAGAAACCCCAACTCTTTGAAAATTTTGCCCATCAAACGAGCCACCGTTGTCTTCCCGGTGCCCGGTGGACCACTAAAGACGCAGTGTAAGGACGTAAGCGTTTTGGTCATGCCCCGTTGCGATCGTGCCTGCTGCACCCTCAAAAAGTTTGTGAGTGTTCTCACCTCACTCTTGATGTTTTCCATTCCCACCAGACGGTTGAGTTCGCCCAGCACATCATCTACGTTTTGTACGGGTAGTGAGAAGTGTTCGGGCAAGTTTTTTACGTCTTCAGCACTATTGTAAGTGTGAAGCAGTTGCCAGACGTGTGACAGTGCCTCCATTTCTTGCATCGTCACGTTGCCATTGGCTTTAACCATGACTTGAGCAAAGCGATAAATCGCATTCACAATTCTCTCTAGATCACGAGTGCCTTTTGCTTCATCCAGCTTGTTGAGCATGGACGGTAACGCCAACTGCTTCACCTGACTATTGCCCTTCGTTAGTTCCAGAAGCAGCTTTAGCGTTGCTTTTTCTGCTTCACGCCTTGCCTCCGGAGAGCGATCCCACTCTTCAAGCGCAACTCGCAGCTTTGCCGTGTCCTGTTTGATCAGCGCAAAAATGACTAGAAAGGCAAGAAGTTCATTGGATGTAAGCTCACCATTGCTGCGCGCACAAAGCTGCACGATCGTCGCTAGATCGGTTAAGACCAACGTTTCAAAGCCCTCTCGCTCTAGTAGCGGCAGGACAGCTTTATACAGAAGGTTGGCTTCTTTTCTAATCTCCCGCTGATTCACAAACATCTCCTCTGTGGCTTAAGCGTGGTAGCTTGAATGGCGCTGGCATCGTTATTCTACTCGTAATGGCTTCCTATGCTTGATGATCAGACACCTTCAGTCGCGGCAACATCGTTAGCGCAAGCGGATGCGATCGCCACTCAATTGCATCAGCGCAAGGATGCGTGGGTTAACGTCAGCATCCCCGATCGCATCACCTATCTCCAGCGCTGTCTGGATGGTGTGAGAGCAGTCGCGCCTGAGTGGGCGACCGCTGCCTGTCATGCCAAAGGGATTGATCCAGCAAGCACTTTGGCAGGGGAAGAATGGTTTGTGGGACCCACCGCGACGATTGCAGGCTTACGATCGCTCATGCTCACTTTGGAGGCAAAGGGGCAACCCAAACCTGTCAGGCTTCGCTCTCACAGTGGACAGACGATCGCGCAAGTGTTTCCCACCAACGTGATGGAACGCTTGCTGTGGCGCGGTTTTGTCGGCGAGGTGTGGCTGCAACCGGAAAAACCGCCCACGCAGGGAAAGGTCTATCGGCAAAAGCCAGCAGCAGGAACGCTGGCGCTAGTGCTGGGTGCGGGAAATGTGTCGTCGATCGCTCCCCTTGATGCTCTTCACAAGCTGTTTGCGGAAGATGCGGTAGTCTTGCTCAAAATGAATCCTGTCAACGCCTACATGGGAGCGCTACTAGAAACGGCGTTTCAACCACTGCGGAAAGATGGCTTCTTGGAGATTGTCTACGGCGGCGCAGAGCTAGGTCGTCATCTCTGCCAGCATCCCCTGGTGGACACCATTCACATTACAGGTTCCCATCACACGCATGATGCGATCGTCTGGGGCAGTACACCCGACGAGCAAGCACAGCGCAAAACAACCAACCAGCCACTCACCACAAAACCCATCACCTCAGAATTAGGGTGTGTCACGCCTGTCATTGTTATTCCAGGTCATTGGTCTGAGGCTGACATTGCCTTTCAAGCCCGACATGTTGCCGGAATGGTGGTACACAACGCCAGCTTTAACTGTGCAGCGGCAAAGGTCATCATTACAGCCAAGGGCTGGGCACAGCGAGATGTCTTTCTAGCACAGCTTCAGCAAGAGCTAGCCAAAACACCCGCCCGCAAGGCTTACTACCCCGGCGCACAAGAGCGTTATCAGGCATTTTTAGAACGGTATCCACAGGCGATCGCGTTGGGTCAGTCAGAACCAACCACCGTTCCCTGGACGTTGATGCCAGCGGTGCCTGCACAAGCAGGGGAGTATGCGCTCACGCAAGAGGCATTTTGTGGTGTGTTGGCAGATGTCAGCCTCAACGCAACAGATGCAGGCGATTTTTTGACGCAGGCGATCGCGTTTGTGAATGAACAGGTCTGGGGCAATCTGTCCTGCACTATTTTGGTGGATACGCGGACACAGAAGCATTTAGGAGCGGAGTTTGAAGCGGCGATCGCGCAGTTAAAGTATGGCGCGATCGGCATTAATGTCTGGTCTGCCGTCCTCTTTTCGCTGCCCGTCTTTTCCTGGGGTGCGTTCCCTGGCAATTCGCTGCAAGACATCACATCAGGTCACGGAGTTGTCCACAACGCCTACCTGTTTGAGCACCCACAAAAATCGGTGTTACGAGCACCCTTTCGGATTTTCCCGCTTCCCATTTGGTTTGCCCGTCACCCCAACCTGCTGCAACTTGCACAACGGTTCACAGACTTTCAAGCCAAGCCATCCTGGAGGCAACTACTTAAAGTAGCTCTGGCATCGCTACGAGGATGAGATCAGCGATAACCTCAATTCATGCGTGTACGGACATGATGACCAAGCTCACCAGCCACAGATAAACGTTGCCGCTTAATCGTCCACCTAGCGTGGCGCTAGCAAATCGCCATGCTCTTCCCGTGATTGCCTTCCTCGACCTGCTGACGCACCTGAGATGCATCAATCTCATCGCCATGTCGCGCAAATGACTCTTTGCTGTAGCGAGGCTATCGAACAGTCATCCGCTTGACCTCATTCCAACGTCTGCCCTTTGATTGTAAGCTCGGCGATCGCTCATTCTATAACTGCAAAATGGACAGAGGCAGAAGGCTGAGAGGGTAGTTGCAACGTACCCTACATGACTGCGATAGCGCGTTTGACTGATTTGTCTTCGCGTTAGTGTTAACCGATCGCCGTTCATCAGGATCATTGCAAGGTTTTTCATAAACTGCTCAACGTTGCTGATAAACGAAGGTCAATTAATCAGTTTCATTGCAAGATTTTTGCTGAACTCTTCAACGTTTGTGATTAATGGCGGTCTGTTTTTCATAAACGTCCCGACTTTTTTGAAAAAAGTCTCGTGTTTCTCGATTCTGCTCTAGGAAACGGCGTTGCTGAATGAATGTATAAATTGCCCTCATCCTTCTTCTTGAACGCCCAAAGGTCTATACCTTTCTCCTGCGGGAGCAGGGAGCAGCAATCTTGTTCCCTCTCCTTTAAGGCTACGGTGAGGGCGAGTTTAATTTTCATACCGAGATTCAACAACGCTGACCAGACTAAGCAGATGGATCAAGGCTTGGTCTGGTTAGATTGAGCCATCCCAGTGGACTGGCTTAATCACGTTAATGAGGTGATTAACGAGACGATCGCGCTCCATTGGTATCAAATCCCCACTGTGCAGCATTTCATGGGTCATAAGGAAAAAGATCAGCGTCCCCATGAATGTGTACGCCATAGCGCCTGGATCGGGCAAGTTCAGGTCTGGACAGGCTTCTAGGTAACACGTCAGTCTGTTAATCATGGGCTTATCCATGTATTGCACAAAGGCTCTTCCCAACGCGGGGAAGCGACCAGATTCCCCAAGTACCAGCCGAATGAACGTGATTTTTTCAGGCTCGTTAATGCAGCTATCCAAAATATCGTTTGCTAAACGCCGCAACACCACCTCAGGCGGCTCCTGAGACGATGGGGTCAAATCTTGTGGAAACGTTGTCCATTGTGTTTTCTGCACCCACTGCTCTATCAGGGCATTGAACAACCCCTCCTTGTCGTGGAAATGACTATAGACCGTTGGCTTCGACACGCCCGCAGCGGTAGCAACCCGATCCATCGTCGTGCCAACATAGCCCTGCTCTAGAAAAACGCGCATCGCGCCCTCCAGAATCGCAGCAGTTTTCTCTGGCGAGAGTTGACGCATTGGATGGGGTGTTTGAGACGCTTCCATAAAGGCAGACATACGCTTGACACAACTTTACTAAATGGTTTAGTTTAATGGCAAGCACTTAACTAAACAGTTCAGTTAATTCCAAGTCTATCAGGAAGCTTGACATGATGCAGAGTGAAATGATTGGTGCGATCGGGAAGCGGCTGCCGTCGTGGAAGGTTTTGGCCGTTGCCGCGCTACTCCTGTCTGGAGGACTAGGAGTTTATGTCTGGCGATCGCACGTCTCTGCTCAAGCGGCTAAGACGGAAACGGTTGCGCCCAACGTGCAGTCCGTAACGGCATTGGGGTATCTGGAACCGCGTGGTAAAGTCATCAAATTGTCAGCGCCGATGTCCTCAGGTGGCACAAGCCGCGTTGATCAGCTTCTGGTCAAACAGGGTGATGTGGTGAAAGCAGGGCAGGTGCTTGCGGTATTGGACAGTCACGATCGCCTGCAAGCCGCTTTGGTGGAAGCGCAGGAGCAGGTCAAAGTTGCCCAGTCCAATCTGGCAGTCGTGAAAGCAGGGGCAAAACGAGGTGAAGTGAACGCCCAACGAGCCGAAATTGGGCGACTGGCGGCACAACGTCAGGGCGACGCTCAAGCGCAGGCGGCAACGGTCGCTCGACTGGAAGCAGAACGGCAAAATGCTCAGGCAGAGGCACAGCGCTACGAGTTGCTGTATCAGCAGGGTGCCACGTCAGCCTCCCTTCGCGATGCGAAAGCCTTAACTTTAGCAACGGCACAGCGCAACGTGCAAGAAGCACAGGCAGTGCTGAAGCGAATTCAAATGACCCGATCGCCCGAACTCACCGCTGCGAAAGCCACGCTCGATCGCATTGCAGAAGTGCGTCCGGTGGATGTGGCAGCATCACAGGCACAGGTGGATCAGGCGATCGCGGCGGTGCAGCAGGCAAAGGCACAGCTTGATCTGGCATCGGTGCGTGCGCCTCAAGCGGGTGTCGTACTGGATATTCACACTCGTCCTGGTGAATTGGTTTCCACCGACGGCATTGTGGAATTGGGCAGCACGCAGGAGATGACTGCCCTATTGGAAGTCTACGAAACTGACATTGGCAAAGTGAAGCTGGGGCAACCCACCAAACTTTTCGCTGACAGTCGCCCTGAACCACTTTTTGGCAAGGTGAGCGAAATTGGCGTAAAGGTCAAGCGTCAGAATGTTGTGAATTCAGATACATCCCAAAATATTGATGCGCGCATTGTGGAAGTGCGCGTACAGCTTGATACCGTATCCATCCAGAAAATGGCTGGACTGACCAATTTGCAGGTGACAGGAGAGATTCAACAATGACGTTGACAGCACCTCGGCAGGAAGAAAAGCAGACAGAACAAGATCCTCGTCCGCCAAAACGCAGCGTCTGGCAAAGCTTGCACGATCGCACTCCCTTAGGCTGGCTGCAATTGAAGAAGAATAAGGCACGACTGTTTGTTGCGGTCGCTGGCATTGGCTTTGCGGATCTATTGATGTTTGCTCAATTAGGCATCCAGGGGGCGCTTTTTGACAGCAATACGCTGCTCAATCGTGGTGTGGATGCGGATATTGTGATTCGCAGCGCTCAGTATCGAGATTTAAGCGTGGCTAATACGTTTCCGCGCCGTCGTCTCTATCAGATTCAGGCTCTGGAGGGGGTGGAGTCTGCCGAGCCGCTCTTCGTTTCGACTAAAGTGTGGAAAAATCCCCAGACTCGTCGCAAAACACAGTTGACGCTAGTGGGTCAGAGCCTTGATCGTCCGGCGTTTAACTTGGCTGAGATCAATCAAAACCTTGGCAAGCTCAAACAGCCGGATGCGTTTCTCTTCGATCGTTTAGCTCGCGGCGACTATCAAGAAATTGTTGTTCAAGCTGAAGCAGGGAAACCGATCAAAGCCGAAATTGAACGCCGTAGCATTCAAGTCGTCGGGCTCTTTTCTCTCGGTGCATCTTTTGCCAGTGATGGTACGCTCATCACGAGTCAGGAGAATTTCTTGCGGTTCTTTCCTGAACGCGGTGCAGGGCAGGTCACACTGGGGTTAGTTAAAGTTAAACCGGGCACAGATCCACAGCAGATATTGCCCCAGATCAAAGCAATCTTACCTCCCGATGCGATCGCCTCAACCAAGCAAGAGTTTGTCGCCATTGAGCAAGCTTACTGGGAGAAAACAACACCGATCGGGATTGTCTTCACCTTTGGTACGGCGATGGCATTTGTGGTGGGAACAGTGATTGTGTTTCAGATTCTTTCGACCGATGTTAATGAACATCTCAGCGAGTACGCCACGTTTAAAGCAATGGGCTACCGCGATCGCTATTTGCTGTTGATTGTGTTTGAAGAAGCGATCATTCTGGCAACGCTGGGCTTCATTCCCGGTTTGGGCTTGGCATTGGGACAGTATGCCTTGATTCGCAATGTGGCAGCATTGCCGATCGGCATGACGTTTTCCCGGTTTGCGTTTGTCTTTTTTCTCACGCTAGTGATGTGTATCGTGTCTGGCATGATTGCCACACGTAAAGTGCAAGCGGCTGACCCTGCTGATAGTTTTTAGGAGCACATATGCATCAGGTTCTTGAGTCTGAACATCAAGCGGCTGCATCGTCTCAGCCTGCAATCGCAGTCGAACAACTGGATCATTTTTTTGGTTCAGGCGCACTGCGGAAACAGGTGCTGTTTGATATCAATCTTGCGATCGCCGCTGGTGAAATTGTGATTTTAACGGGACCATCGGGTTCGGGTAAAACCACATTGCTGTCGCTGATGGGTGGGTTGCGATCGCCCCAAGCAGGCAGTCTACGTATCCTGGGGACTGAATTGGTCGGCGCAGCCAAAAACATCGCAGTCGAGGCACGACGCTTCTGCGGCTATATTTTTCAGGCGCATAATTTGCATAGCAGTCTCACCGCCCAAGAAAACGTGATGATGGGACTGGAAGTTCATGGTACTTACTCTCGTGCAGCACGACGCGATCGTGCCGTAGAAATTTTGGCAGAGGTGGGCTTAGACGATCGGACACAATATTATCCGGAGAACTTGTCAGGCGGGCAAAAGCAGCGTGTGGCGATCGCCCGTGCCCTAGTCAGCCATCCCAAGATTGTGTTGGCAGATGAACCGACTGCGGCATTGGATAAACAATCCGGTCGCGATGTGGTGAATCTGATGCAGAAACTCGCTAAAGAACAGGGCTGTACGATTCTGATGGTGACGCACGATAATCGGATTCTCGACGTTGCCGATCGCATTATCTACATGGAAGATGGCTTACTCAAACCCACATCCGAACTGTCAACGTAGTTCCTATGGGCGAGTATGCCGCAGCGTTTATTAAAGCCGCCATGCGTCCGCCATGATGGAAGGTAGGTTCAGTTGGCTGTGCTGCGATCGCCCTTCACATCGCTCAAGTCAGCACCCACCCACGTTGCTCCTGCAAGCATTGCCTCGCTAAGATTAGCTCCACGCAGATTTGCCTCTGTTAAATTGGCATCGCTCAAATCGGCGCGGCTGAAGTCTACACCGCGTAGGTTTGTTTTGTGTGCCTTCGCACCAGAGAGATTAACTCGACTGAGGTTTGACCAGGAGAAATCGGCTCCCGACAGGTTTGTCTGGCTTAGCTCGGCTCCGTAAAGATAGGTGCCAACGAACCGTGCGTCTGTTAGGTTTGCGGCGTGGAGCTTGGTGCGGTAGAAGGTTGCTTGCCCACATTCGGCGCGATCGAGGTTCGCACGGGTGAGCGTTGCCATACTGAGGTTTGCAGCAATGAGTATTGCCTCACTTAGATTGGCGCGACTGAGATCTGCCGTATCTAGGTCAGACTCTCGTAGATTGGCACCATGCAATTCTGTGGCACTCAAGTCGGCATGACTTAAATCGGCACGTCGCAGTAACGCCACTTTCAAATCGGCACCGATCAGCACAGCCTTACAAAGCGTGGCACCGCTGAGATTGGCAGCGCTAAGGATGGCATTAATCAACGTCGCCTGCTTCAAGGTTGCGTTCACAAAGCTGGCGTTCATTAGATTGGCATCATTAAACGATGCACCCGCACAATGAGCGCCATTGAAGTTGGCGTTGCAAAGGATTGCCCCATTCAGATTGGCACCGCTTAAGTTGATGCCTTCAAACTGTCCGCCACTCAGCTTTGCGTCACTGAGATCGGGTAATGTTTGGGGCGATCGCTGCCGCCACTCATTCCACTGTGTCACACCGAGGTTTAACAGTGCAAGCTGCTCTGGGTTTGCCATACTTGCGTCCTTTGCACGATCGAAGTTACTAACAATTTATGAATGCATTAAGGCTTTAAGGCTGACCAAATTTATTCTCGGCGGCGATCGTCGGGATGGTCTCGACCAGCAACATTTTTCATTGACTCGACAACGGCTTGCGCTGCCGCCATAATATTGCGCTCTTCGCCGCCCAGGTAAAGCCGCCCAAAGCTACCCACTGCTGAAATTTGCAGGATGTTGATCAGAGCTGCTTTCTCCGCTTCGTTGGCAGCGAGAGCGGCATACGCAGCAGGCTCAACTTCCAACACATAGAGCGTTTGCCCTGCCAGAATCATCTGTCCACGTCGGTTGCGGTTGATCAACTGCGTGTGGTGTGGATCGATATTGCGAATAATTTGGCTGGAGAGTACACGGGGTTTGAGACAATCTTGCCGCTGCACACCCAATGCTTCTAGAATGGCTCTACCTGCTTCTTGAATTTCGCCCTGATTGCTGGAATGTACTTCTAGCAGACCATACAGCCGCTCAACGACCAGCACACCAGGACGCACAACTGCCGATTTAAGCGCAACATCGGTGATGCGATTGATTTCAATGCCAGGAGAAATTTCAATCCAGAGGGAGGCATCGCCTGGAAGTGGCAGAAAGCCAATGGAAACGGTGCCCATGTAAGCCGCGTGTTGGGCTTGCAGGCGATCGATATAAACGTAGCTGCGAAGGTCGATACCCAAAGTTTTGCGGGCTGGAAGGCTAAAGGAATGAGCAATTTGACGCGATCGAGTCTGAACGCTCGTATGCCCGTCTGATCTTATTTCACTTTCTGCCTACTTTCGCGATCGTGGCACATTGATTTGGTGAAGCGATCAAGGTCTTGCTCAAGGCTGTGGTGGCAGCAGCCGATCGACAACATTCACCAAGCGGTTAATGGCTTCCGCTTGACTGCGGTTGCTTGCCTCCATCGCGGCAGCAATACGATCGATGTTCTGGCTTTGCTGCTCGACGGTATTAGCCATTCGATCAAGGCGTTCATCGATATGGTCGAAGCGATCGCCCTGCTTCTCGATCGCTTCTGCCTGTTGCTTGGCTGTTTCTGCCTGTTGCTTGGCTGTTTCTGCCTGTTGCTTGGCTGTTTCTGCCTGTTCGTGTACCAGTAACTTGAGTTCGGTTGAACCCTCAGTGAAGTGACCGACCTGGTCAATCAGGATATCGATTTTGTCAGGTGGATTTGGCTGTGCGCTGCTAGTCATAAGTAAGTGGGTGGAATTAAATAGAAGATGGGCGTAGGTTGGGTTGAAGCATGAAACCCCTAGCAC
>JACMKO010000221.1 GCA_014380065.1 Leptolyngbya sp. ES-bin-22
TGAACCGCAGACCAGATCGTTGTTTCAGTAGGCCCATACATATTCCAGAGAGACTGACTTCTGACCAAAAGCTGATCCGCCAGTTCGCGAGGAAGTGCCTCGCCTCCACACAGAATCTTAAGCTGTGAGTTGCCTTGCCATCCCGCTGCTAATAACAGCCGCCAGGTTGCAGGAGTTGCTTGCATCACAGTTGCGCCAGACTGCTCAATTAAATTAGCAAGCTGTTTAGCATTCATCGTCGCCTCACGGCTTGCCAGAACGACGCAAGCTCCGACAACTAGCGGCAAGTAAATTTCTAGAGCGGCAATGTCAAAGCAAATTGTGGTGACAGATAGCAGAATATCCTGTGCCGTTAATCCCGGCTCCTGACGCATGGAATGCAGCAAGTTCGTCAGGGCACGACGGGAGATTTGCACTCCTTTTGGCTTGCCTGTAGAGCCGGAGGTGTAGATGGTGTAAGCCAGATGTTCACCTGTGACCTCGCTAACAGGGTTATCGAAACTGCAATGACTCATTGCATCCCAGCTATCTAGACAAACCACCTGAGCAGCAGTTTGAGGCAACGTCTCTAGTAGCGATCGCTGTGTTACCAGCACTGCAACCTGAGAGTCTTCTAGCATGAAGGCGATACGGGCTTGAGGGTAAGCCGGATCGAGCGGGATATAAGCCCCACCCGCTTTGAGAATGCCTAGTAGCCCCACGACGAGATCAAGCGATCGCACTAAGCAGAGTCCGACCAGGGTATCGGGTTTCACCCCGATCGCTTGTAGATGATGCGCCAGTTGATTTGCTTGCTGATTTAGCTCTCGGTAAGTCAGCCGTTGTCCTTCATATTGTACGGCGATCGCGTTGGGAGTTTGTTCTACCTGCGCCTCAAACAACTGATGCACCGACAGCGGCGGAATCTCAGTGTAGGTATCATTCCAGGCTTCGAGCTGCTGTCGTTCGGCGGTAGTGAGGATGCCAATACTTGCCAGTCGTTGATCGGCATTGGCAACCACCCCGGCTAACAAGTTGTGGAAATGCTCAGCCATACGGGCGATCGTAGTCGCGTCAAACAAATCGGTGCTGTACTCAAAGTAGCCCTTGAGTCCCTCAGGCGTTTCGGCAAGTTCTAAAAACAAGTCAAACTTTGCCGTCTGGTTATCTAGCTCAAGGCGGGTGAGGGTGACAGGAGCCGCCCAGCCTGAGGTCGGCGTATTTTGTAGATTAAACAGAACTTGAAAGAGCGGATTTTGGGTGAGGGTGCGATCGGGCTGGAGAGCCTGCACCACTTCTTCAAAAGGCACATCCTGATTGGAATATGCTGCTAACGTCACTGCCTGAACCCGATGCAGCAGTTCTCGAAAACTAGGCGACCCCGACACATCGGTTCGCAAAACCAACGTGTTGGCAAAGAAGCCCAGCATCGCCTCTAGTTCAGAGCGATTGCGGTTTGCCACCAGTGAACCGACACTAATATCGGTTTGCCCACTGTAGCGGCAGAGCAGAGCTTGAAATGCCGCTAACAGGGTCATAAATAGAGTCGCCCCTTCCCGTCGGCTCAAATCTTTTAGCTGCTGAGTTAAGGCGTTAGGCAGCACCAGAAAGTGACGTGCCCCTTGATAGGTGAGGACTTGAGGACGAGGGCGATCGCTTGGTAGCTGTAGGATAGGCAGATCGCCTCCAAGCTGCTGTTTCCAGTAGTCAAGCTGCTGCGATCGCACCTCGTCGCGTAGCCACTGCCGCTGCCAAACCGCAAAATCGGCATACTGAATGCTAAGTTCGGGTAGGGGTGAATCATGCCCATCGGCGAACGTAGTGTAGAGCAGAGACAGTTCTTGCAGAAGAATGCTGATTGACCAACCATCACAAATGATGTGGTGCTGATTTAAGAAAAGAATCGATTCGGTGTCGCTCAAGCGATACAACGACGCTCGAAGCAGAAGATCGTTCGCCAAGTTAAAGGGAATCCGAGCTTCCTTGTTGATCCACTGCCAAGCTTCCGCTTCTCTTTGGTCATGAACTGAATCTCTCAAATCGACGACCACGAGCAGCGGCAAATTGGGGGCTGAATGCACCACTTGTACGGGCTTACCGTCTGCAATTTCAAACGTCGATCGCAGCACCTCATGGCGTTTGACTATTTTCTGCAAACTCTGCTCCAATGCCACCACGTTGATTTGACCCGTGAGCCGAAACGCTTCTGGAACGTTATAGAACGGATGATTGGGCACTAACTGATCTAAAAACCACAGCGGCTCTTGCACGAATGCCAGGGGCAGATGACCATTACGATCGATCGCTTTCAGCAAAACGCTGGGTGATGTGCTTGCGTCCTGCCGTGCTACCTCTAGAATCTGAGCCAGTTCCCGAATTGTGGGAGCTCCAAACAAATAGTGCAGTGGTAGCTCAACCCTTAGGGCATCGTGAATCCGAGAGAGAACTTGAACTGCCAGTAGCGAGTGTCCGCCTAGCTCTAGGAAATTGTCATCAATACCGATCAGTTCTAGACCTAATAGATCCCCCCAAATCTGAGTGAGCAGCACTTCAGTGTCGGTTTTGGGTAAGGCGATTTCTGCACCCAGCCTATGACTAGGTGCAGGTATGTGGCGATCATGTTCCGAGAGCGCAAGGCGATCGACCTTACCGCTAGGAGTTAGGGGAAAGCGATCGACGCAGACAAAGCGACTGGGCACCATGTACTCCGGTAGCCGAGACTTGAGAAACTGGCGCAGTTCCTTTGAGGTAGGAGTTTGAGCCTGTCTGCTGTCATCAGTGACAATATAGGCAACCAGTCGTTTATCTCCTGGCACGTCTTCTCTAGCGGCAACTACAACTTCGCAAATAGCAGGATGTTGCTCCAACACCGATTCAACTTCACCTGGCTCAATGCGAAATCCCCGAATCTTCACCTGCTGGTCAATCCGCCCCAGATATTCAAGATTGCCGTCGGGCAGGTAACGGGCTAAATCTCCAGTTTTATAAAGTCGCGCATCTTGATTAGGGGTATGGGGATTGGCAATGAAGCGATCGCCCGTGAGATCAGGGCGATTTAAATACCCTTGCGCTAAACAAACGCCGCCGATGTATAACTCTCCTGGAGTGCCAAAAGACACAGGCTGAAGCTGTTCGTCTAACAGATAGATTTGTGTGTTGGAGATGGGCTTGCCAATCGATGGCAGCAGACTCCACGTTTCGGGGTGTCCTGTGAGGGTATAAGCTGTCACCACATGGCTCTCGGAAGGGCCATAGTGATTAGACAATGTGCAGTGGGTTAGGGCGGTGAACCAGTGGGCGATCGCATCGGTGATTCGCAGCGCCTCGCCAGCCGTAATGACTTCGCACAGATGTTTAGGGACAATACCTTTAACCTTGGCAACTTCAGCCAACTGCTGTAAGGCAACAAAGGGCAAAAACAGTCGTTCAATCCTAGCGTCATCTAAAAACTTGAGTAAGCTTTGTGGGTCGCGTCTCGTTTCGTCTGCAATCAGTACCAGCGTTCCGCCATCGGCAAGGGTCGAGAAAATTTCTTGAAACGAGACATCAAAGCTAATGGGCGAAAACTGTAGTGTTCGCCTCGTGTGTACCGTCGATTGCCGCTGCCACGTGATCAGATTTAGCAACGCCCGGTGGGGCATCATCACGCCCTTGGGCTGACCCGTTGAACCCGATGTGTAGATCACGTAAGCCAGTTGATCGGGCGTGACTTTAATACCTGGATTTTGAGTGCTGTGGGCAGCGATCGCCACTCTATCTGCATCTACACAAATGACCTGTCTACCCTGAGTCGGTAAGATATCAGCAAGCTGGCTTTGCGTCAGCAAAACAGAAACCTGAGCGTTGTCCAGCATATAAGCTAGGCGATCTACCGGATAAGATGCATCCAGGGGAACGTAAGCTGCACCCGTTTTGAGAA
>JACMKO010000222.1 GCA_014380065.1 Leptolyngbya sp. ES-bin-22
CGATAACGAGTACGCGCTGCTGGATGCTGTGGCTCTACAGCCCACGGCGGTATGTGGATCAAACCATTATTGCAGCTAGCCACTTTAGGTTGTACTAGCCTGCGTCCTCCCTCCTCCCCCCTCCTCCATGCTCAAACTCCCCCTCCGGGTTCATCACCAGTCGACCAAACTATCACCCTGGCAGCAATGGCTTGCGACGTGGTTGATCGATCGCCTCCCCGCTTGGTCTGAGCAAACGTTACGCTGGCTCACCCGTTATCAACTCGTCCTCCTGGCGGGTGCGTTTCTGTGGCTCTTTATCCCGCTGGTGAATGAGCGCCCCCCTATCTGGCAGCAGGCAATTCTTGCCGTAATTTTGGTGACGGTCGGGTATACCGTGGTGATGCTGGAGGAGCAGCAGGTTGATACCCCCAGCAGTGAAAAGCTGCACCTGTTTCTGATCGCGCTAAGCGTACTAGCCACACTGCGGTATCTCTACTACCGCACGGCGTACACCATAAATTTAGACAACTGGGTCAACGGGTTTTTCTGCCTGTTGCTGTACGTGGCGGAACTGTACGCGATCGGCACGCTGATGCTTGCCTACTTTCAAACGCTGAAGGTGCGAGATCGCAAACCCGTTGATCTTGCCGTCCGACCTGAAGAGGACTGGTTGAGCGTCGATATCTACATCCCTACCTACAACGAAGATGTTGAGATCGTCCGTAAAACCGTCCTAGCCGCACTGGCAACCGACTATCCAGCCGCCAAAAAACGGGTGTATGTCCTTGATGATGGTCGCAAAAATCCAGAGCGTCGAGAAGCCCTGCAACAAATGTGTGACGATTTGGGCTGCGCGATGCTGACACGCGACAACAACGACCATGCCAAAGCGGGCAATATCAACACTGCCTTAACCAAAACTACGGGCAATCTGGTCATGATTCTTGACTGCGATCACATCCCAGTGCGCCACTTTTTGCAACACACCGTCGGCTTCTTCCAAAACCCCAAAGTGGCGCTTGTCCAAACCCCGCACTGGTTCTATAATCCTGATCCGTTTGAGCGCAATCTGCTAACCGGTGGGCAGGTGCCTGTGGGCAACGAGCTGTTCTATAAGGTGCTGCAAAAAGGCAACGACTTTTGGAATGCCGCCTTTTTCTGCGGTTCGGCTGCGGTCATCCGTCGCGACTACGTGCTTGAAATTGGCGGCATCGCCACCGAAACGGTGACGGAAGATTGCCACACCTCTCTGCGGCTCCACTCCCTCGGCTATGAAACGGTCTACTACGACAAAATCATGGTGGCGGGGTTAGCACCCGAAAAATTTTCGGCGTATGTCGGGCAGCAAGTCCGCTGGGCGCGAGGCATGGCGCAGATTTTGCGCCTCGAAAATCCCCTCTTTAACCGCAAACTCAAGCTCCGTCTGGCACAGCGGCTCTGCTACTTCAGCGCTACGTCTCACTTTTTCTTTGGCTTCCCCCGGCTAATGTATGTCATTGCCCCCGTGCTGTATCTGCTGCTGGGGATTAATTCGGTCAAAGGGTTAGGCTTTGAGACGCTGTGTTATGCCCTCCCGCACATTCTGCTGTCGATGCAGACCAACCACATTCCCTATAAGCACGTCCGCTTTTCGTTCTGGAACGAGATTTACGAATTCGCGCTGTCGTTTCAGGCTGGTATTGTGACGATGCTGGCGTTGGTGAATCCAAAACTGGGGTCGTTTAATGTCACTGACAAAGGGCTGACCGTGACAAAGCGTAGCTTTGACCTGGAAAGCGTCCGCTATCTGGTGTTCTTAGGCGCAATTACAGGTGCATCACTCATTGCTGTGCCGTTCTGGTTTGTGGTCAGCCCAGAAGATAGTCAAGCGGTAATCATCAATGCGTTGTGGTGTGTGTTCGACCTCATCCTCGTGCTGGCGGCATGTTTGGTCGCGTTTGAGCAGCCTCAACTGCGACAGGCGCATCGGTTACCGCGTCAGCTTCCAGTGATTATTCACAGCGATGAGCAAAGCTGGACGGGCACCACTACCAATGTCAGTGAGACAGGCGCACGGATTACGATGGATGTGTGGCCCAACATGCCTGATTCTGTGCGGATCGAGTTGATTGGAGACTATGGAGCGCGAGTGCTAGTCGATGCTCATGTGATCCGAGCGATCGCCAGCGACAACCTACAAACGCTGCTCTCAGTACAGTTTATTAATCTCACCCGCACTCAGCAAGATGACTTGAGTATCGTGATTTATTCCGATGTGAAAGAGTGGTACTCTCAAAAACGCGTCACGGCTGATAACCCACTGACATCCCTTCGGTTTATTATCAGCAGCTTTGGACGGGTTTTTCGTGAGTTCAAACCAGAAACAGGCGTTAAAATTCGCAAGCAAGTCCGTGCGATCGCCCAGCTTTATTGGGAAGGTTGGGATGGGCAATCTTACACGGCTGTTGTTACTGAAATTGGCATTCGCGATCTGCGGTTGGAGTTTCAGGACGGGGTGACTCCGGAGTTAGCGCTGATGCAACAATTAAAACCACAGATTGGTCTAATCATAGCCCGTGATTCTGATAGTCCGTTTATGCAAAGCCTGGTTGCCGAAGTGCAAAACATTGAGGGTTGGGTTCCTTTTGCAGAAACTCTGTTCGTTGCGGATGATATGCCTCGATCGGGCGATCGCATTGTCATGGAGCTAAGCTTCTCCCCAGCGTTAGATCGTCAACAGCAAAGCAAGATCAAACAGCTCTTGCGATCGTTAGACTAGGTTGGAAATACCGCTTGCCTTGCGTGGAACCATCTCTTGTTTCGGTATAAAAAATGGTCAAAAAGACTAAGCATTAAACTGTGAGCTTTTCTCCAGGCAAAGGGCTATTTCCCATGGTCAAAATCGCTTCCGAAAACCTAGAAAGTTTGGGTTTAAACTGCAACCTAATCTTATTTTTGCTTTACAGAATTCGATTCTTCTTCATTGCTTCTTTACTGTTACTTCATGAATTTACGTCTTTTTTAAGCTATGCTCAGTGTTAACCAGGACGTATCTTTCTTTAGTTCAGTTTAGTTGAGCGTTACCAGTTTCAAGAGGCTGCATTTCTACCACTTCAGTTTTCTCGATCGCATCTCCCTCTCAAACTGTTTCTCTCACTCGCAGGATTACAAACCCAATCTTTTTCCAACTTTAGCCAATCGTTTCCCAAGCGAACATAGAGGCATTTCCGCTATTAAAAGGGCTGGTTGCACGACAACTATTAGCCACCGTGACACTTGATCGTCCGTTGCTGCTTGAGGCTGTCTTTACTGCCAAGCGCAATAGCTCCAACCGTTGCCACTAGCAGTGCCCTCAATGGTGACGCGATTGTCCCCAAAATGCTAGCTGCTAACGTGCTGAGTGCTTTGAGCCGTAATCACTTGAACGATCTAAAACTTGCATTACTAAATGCTTACGGTGGCTTAAGTACTTAGGACTTACGCGTCTGCCCCCAAACCCCCAAACTCTGGGGGCTTTATCAGCTCGGTTCCCCAATTTTAGGGGCTAGGGAGCGAACTCCAACAGGTTTTGTGTAAGTCCTGACACTAAAGCTTCAGTTGCTTTAGCAACAAAGATATCCAACTAAATTATTCGACTTTTTTTAGCGCTTTAACCGTCAAATTTAAAAAGTTGAGCACGTCATGTAGTACTGACAACAAAACTCTCTTTTTGCATTGACCTTTTTGAATGAATCAGAGCTGATTATCATGAACACCATATCTATGGTTGACCATAAGCCCTCTCAACGCCTGCATCCTTTAAGCCTTTTAGCGCAAGCAAAAAGCCGTCAGATTAGTGGTTGTTTGCGGATTTCTAGTAACTCAGCACTTTGGTCGATTTATCTCGACCAGGGAGAACTGCTTTATGCCTCTTACTCAACCGATCGCTTTGAACGGTTGGATCGTCATTTGCGCCAGCTCAGCCGGCAAGCTCCAGGTCTGGTCAGTGCAGTGAGGGTACAGGTACGCCTGTTGTTTGAAAGTGCTCCAGAGATGCGATCGAGAATTTGCGCTGACTACCGAGCACTTTGCTGGTTAGTGGAGCAGCAGCACCTTACACCTGATCAAGTAGCGGGGCTGATTGAAGAGTTAGCCAAGGAAGTCATTGAATCTTTTCTCCTGGTTCAGGAGGGCAGCTATGAGTTGATCGAAAAGGAGAAGCTTGATGAGTTTCCAAGCTTTTATCGGCTTGATTTACGTCCATTAGTTGAATTTTGTCAGGAACGTTTACGGCAGCAACGCACCACTAAGCCATCACTGCCTATACCCAGCAAGCGTCCCGAATTCACACCTCAAACCAGAGTGCCTCCATCTGTAGCACCCAATGTAGGGATGGGGCAAGCGCCAGCTTCTAGGGAGGCTACTACCGCTAACAACAAAGCAAAGCCTACCGAAAATGCAGCTCCAAACGCTCAATACACGATCGTTTGCATTGACGATAGCCCCACCGTTTTACAGGCGATTAATAGCTTTTTGGATGACACAAGTTTTGCCATTGTCATGGTGAACGACCCAGTCCGGGCTTTGATGCAAGTCGTTCGTAGTAAACCTGATTTGGTTTTGATGGATGTGGAAATGCCGAACCTTGACGGCTATGAACTATGTTCACTGCTGCGGCGGCATCCAACCTTTAGGAGTACCCCGATCATTATGGTGACAGGTAATACCGGCTTCATCGATCGTGCCAAAGCAAAACTCGTGGGTGCATCCGGCTATCTCACGAAGCCATTCACGCAATCAGATCTGTTAAAGATTGTGTTCAAACATTTGAGTTGTTAGTTTTCAGTTATTAGCTGTGAGCGCCAGATAAAAATAGAGAGTAGAAAAACCGAGTGCCGAATCAACTCAAAACTTTTCTACTTCAACAGCTAAAAACTAGCAACCAAAAATCAGTCTAGCCGCAGGTCACTAAGAGGAATCGGTATGAGTTTAACGTTGATGATCACGATTTTAGTAGTTGAAGATACACCCTCTGAGCGTGAGTTGATGAGCCATTACTTGCGCGAAAGCGGGTATACCGTGATCAATGCTGTGAGTGCACAAGAGGCTTTAAGCAAAGCGGTCGAGCAAAAGCCTGATGTCATCATTACGGATGTGGTAATGCCTGGAATGAGTGGTTTTGAACTGTGTCGCAGTTTGAAGAAGCATCCAGTCACCGAAAAAGTACCCATCATCATCTGTACTTCTAAAAATCAGGAAATCGATCGCCTGTGGGGCATGAAACAAGGGGCGGATGCCTACATCACCAAGCCGTTCACGCGCGAACAACTGGTGCGCGCCGTTAAAGCCATCGTGGGTTAAGCCAATGACCATATCAGCGCTGACACCGCCTGTAAACCGCCCACCCCATGTTTTAGGAGAGGCGTACCTCAAGTTTTTGCTTGACCCGCAAACGCCGATTGTGCTGCCAATGAAGCAGGTACAGGAGGTGTTGGTGCTGTCGGCAAACCGCCTCACGCCCATGCCGAATATGCCTGCCTGCATCATTGGGCTGATGAATCGCCGAAGTCGGGTGCTTTGGGTCGCCGATTTGACGCGCTTGCTGGGTACACCAGCGCTCGATTTGAACACTCAGCAGCACTCTCTGGTCATCATTCGTCCAGGCATCATTTCGCTGGGGGTCGTGGTGCAGCGGGTTGAAGGGATGGTGTGGCTGACACCTGACCAAATTCAGCCACCGCCTAGCCATGTGCCGCCTAGCCTGCTGACCTATCTAAGAGGCTGCGTGTTGCAAGAGCAAGAGATCTGGTTTGTGCTTGATGCGCTGAGCCTTTTGCAGTCGCCTGTTTTACATAACTCGTCCGCTCTACCGTAAATGTTGCTGCCAACGTTGACTCCACGTTTTGCTGACCCTTCTCACACCACTACTTCGAGATGTCTGCCTTATGGTTAATCGAACTAATGCGATCGAAAGTCTAGCCGATTCAAATTCGCTACAAGCTGGCATGAATCAACTCGGCGATCGCGAAGCAACGCAGCTAGCGTCATCTGATCAGCCCATCGAACCAGCCGCTGACCTCCTGCCAACGCCACCGCTGGTGAAACGCCGTCCCTTTTTGATCCAGTTGTTTTGTAATTTACCGATCGGGCGCAAGCAAATGCTGGCGCTCATCGTCTGTGAACTGGTTCCCATCCTGGGTTTGGGGATCGGCTCGATCCTCGTGCTGACGAGCAGTTTGCGGACACAACTTCTGGAGCAGGCAAAGTCAGAAGTCTCCGTCACAGAGACCAACTACAACATCAAGATTGACCAGATGGGCTATGGCTCACGAGGGCAAGCCGATAACATAGCGCTGATGAGCGCTGCGCGCAGCCAATCACAAGGTAGTAAGCTCAACGCCGATCTGGCTGCACAGGTACGCCAGATTTTGCGGAACGAGGTGAAAGCCCGCAAAATGGAGTATGCCACGCTGGTTGATCGCGATTTGCGGATTGTGGCGAATGCCAATGCCGATCGCCAGGGCGAAACCTTCGACCCCAATGGCTTGGTAAGCAAAGTGCTTAAAACGCCTGCTCAAATCAAGGCGAGCGCCATTGTACCGTGGTCTGAGTTAGCGAAAGAAGCGCCCCCCTTACCGAATGGCTTAAGCAAACAGGATGCGCTGGTGCGTTACGTCGTCACGCCCATTAGAGACCCTGAGACGAAAGCGGTCATTGGGGCGCTAGTCTTTGGCGACCTTGTGAATGGTAAGTTGCCGATCGTAGAAGACGCGCTCAAAGCTTTTGGTAGTGGTTACAGCGCCGTTTATGCCCGCCAGCCCAATGGGGCATTTACGCTCGCAACAGCGCTCAATAAAGCTAAAACCAACGCTCCTAATGCCGCCAAGCTTACCTTGACTGACACTAGTGTGCTGGAGCAGGCTGCTGCTGCCAAGGGGCGTACCGTAACGCAGCGGCTGGACATTAATGGTCACACTTATACCGTTGCAGCGAAGGCAGTGCCCGACCAAACGGTGGAAAATCCGGATGGGGTCGTGTCTACGTTTAGCGATCAGCCAACAGCGATTCTGGTCAGAGGCACGCTAGAGGACGGGCTGAACGCGTTGATTGCCAGCAGTTTGCGGCAAGAAGCGCTGGTGTTGTGTCTGACACTGCTGGTGGTTGCCCTCTGGACAGCCGCCTTTCGACGACTTGTGCTACGTCCCCTGGAGAAGCTGGAGGAAACGACCCAGGCTTTTGCAGATGGCGATCGCACCCAGCGTGCCCAAGTGTTCTCGTTAGATGAAGTGGGGCAACTGACCATTTCGTTTAATGCGATGGCAGACAGCATCGTGCGCTCTGAAGGCGCGTTGGCAAACGAAGCAAGACAGCGAGACATCCAGGCGCAACAGTCTGAGCTACTGAGCAAAGTGGTGGTGAAAATCCGCCAAACGCTCAACTTCGACGACATCACGCAAACGGGAGTCGATGAAATCCGGGAATTTCTGGGAGCCGATCGCGTCTTGATCTATCGCTTTAACGAAGGCTATAAGAGCGGCATCATTAGTGCTGAATCCGTGGGTTCTCGTTGGATTCGAGCGTTGGGACAAACAATTTACGATCCGCTGGTGGAAGGCGCGATCGACCGCTACAAGAGTGGGCGAGTCTGGCACACTAACGATATTTCTCAAAGTGATCTGAGCCACTGCCATTGTGAAATTTTGGAGCGTCTCCAGGTGAAAGCGAACGTGGTGGCACCCATCAAGGTGAACGGTGAGCTGATGGGATTGGTCTGTGCACACCAGTGCTCTGGCCCTCGCAACTGGCAACCGTCCGATATCGACTTCTTTGGTCAGCTTGCTGCCCAGATTGGCTACGCTCTGGATCAGTCAGACTTGCTCCGGCGGCAAGAAATTGCGGCTAAGCAAGCTCGTCAGCTCAACGAAATCACCTCGCGGATGCGCGAAACGCTCGACCCACAGCAGATTTACAAAGCCACCCTCAAAGGCACACGCGATGCACTAGCAGCCGATCGCACGCTTGTCTATCTGTTCGATGAAAACTGGGAGGGTAGGATTGTTGCCGAGTCTGTTGCGCCAGGGTTTCCCATCGCTCTGGGTGCCCAAATCGCTGACCCTTGCTTCGCCCAGAGCTATGTCGAAAAGTACCGCAAAGGGCGCGTTCAGGCAACTAACAACATCCATGAGGCGGGGCTAACCGACTGCTACCTCGGACAGCTTGAGCCGTTCCAGGTCAAGGCAAATCTGGTTGTGCCCATTCTGGTTGAAGAAGCATTGCTCGGTCTGCTGATTGCTCACCAATGCTCGGCACCGCGTCAGTGGCAAGAAGGCGAAATCAACTTCTTCCAGCAGGTCGCCATTCAGCTTAGCTTTGCCCTGGAGCAAGCCACCCTTTTACGGAAGAGTGAAGCCGCCGCCAAATTCGATCGCCAGCTCAACGAAATCACCTCGCGGATGCGCGAAACCCTCGACCCGCAGCAGATTTACAAAGCCACCCTCAAAGGCACACGGGATGCGCTGGCAGCCGATCGTACGCTCATTTACTTGTTTGATGAAACCTGGAAAGGTACAGTCATGGCTGAATCAGTCGCGCCAGGGTTCCCGGTTGCTCTGGGTGCCCAGATTGCTGATCCCTGCTTTGCCAAGGACTATGTTGAGAAGTATCGCCAGGGACGTGTTCGAGCAACGGCTAACATCTATGAGGCAGGACTGACCGACTGTTACTTGGGACAGCTTGAGCCTTTTCAAGTCAAGGCGAACCTGGTGGTGCCCATTCTGGTTGAAGACACACTGCTGGGTCTGCTGATTGCTCATCAGTGTTCTGCGCCCCGTCAGTGGCAAGAAGGCGAAATTAACTTCTTGCGGCGGGTCGCTGTTCAGCTTGGTTTTGCGTTAGAGCAAGCAAAAGCATTTGAAGAGAAAGAGAGCGCTCAGTTCAGTGCCGAAACGCTATCTGAAGAGCGACAGCAGCAAACAGCAGCCCTCCAGATGCAGTTGGTGCAACTGCTGGGTGATATTGAGGGCGCGGCTAGAGGTGATTTGACGGTACGTGCTGAGGTGACGGCTGGTGAAATTGGTACGGTGGCAGACTTCTTCAACTCGATTGTGGAAAGTCTGCGGCAGATCGTCACGCAGGTGAAAACGTCTGCCCTGGAGGTGAACGTCTCGCTTGGTCAAAATGAACATGCGATTCAGCAGCTCGCTGAAGATGCCTCGAAACAGGCTGCCGAAACCACCCGCACGTTGGATTCTGTCGAACAGATGGCGACATCCATTCAAACGGTTGCCACCAGTGCGCGTCAAGCTGCTGCCGTCACTCGATCGGCTGCCACCACTGCCGAAGCAGGTGAAGACGCAATGGATTTGACGGTGCAAAATATCCTCGCGCTCCGCGACACGATCGGCGAAACCGCCAAGAAAGTCAAACGTCTAGGTGAATCGTCCCAGCAGATTTCCAAAGTGGTGTCGCTGATTAACCAGATCGCACTGCAAACCAACTTGCTGGCAATTAACGCGGGTATCGAAGCCGCGCGTGCTGGAGAGCAAGGTCAGGGCTTTGCGGTGGTTGCCGAAGAAGTGGGCGAACTCGCTGCCCGGTCTGCGATCGCCACTCAAGAAATTGAGCAGATTGTAGACACCATTCAGCGGGAAACCAGTGAAGTGGTGGAAGCCATGTCGCTTGGCACGACGCAGGTTGTGGAAGGGACGCGACTGGTGGGCGATGCGAAACAAAGTCTGGGGCAACTACTGGAGGTTTCACGCCAAATCGATACCCTGGTGCAGTCGATTTTCAACGCAACCGTTTCGCAGACGCAAACATCAGAGGCGATCGCTACCCTCATGCGAGACGTGGTGCAAGTCTCTGAACGCACCTTCGACTCCTCTCAGCAAGTCTCCAACTCGCTCCGCCAAACCGTTGAAGTAGCCCATGAGCTACAGGAATCTGTCGGCGCGTTCAACGTTGGGTGAGGAGAGAGGGGGGAGGTGAGAGTTTTGAGTTTTGAGTTTTGAGTTGATTTAGCGGTCAGCGTTCTTCTAAAAACTAAAAGCTAAACACCAACACATCCTTTAACTCCTCACTCCCCACTCCCCACTCCCCACTCCCCACTCCCTACTCCCTACTCCCCACTCCCCACTCCCCACTTCCCACTTCCCACTCCCTA
>JACMKO010000223.1 GCA_014380065.1 Leptolyngbya sp. ES-bin-22
AGATCACCCGACAGGAAGGGTTGCGTGTTGCGATCGCCCGTTTGCTTCAAAGCCCGGTTAGCAGAGTCACTTGTCTGACTGCTTACATGGAGGTCTGTTGGGCATGAGCCGCATGGAGGCTCGGCGGCAAATGAGCGATCAAAAACGCAATTACAGCCGCTAATCCTTCCTGGGTTTTAAGATTGGAAAAAACGAATGGCTTCGTGCCGCGCATTTTTTTGGCATCCCGATCCATCACATCCAAATCGGCACCAACATACGGCGCTAAATCAATTTTGTTAATCACCAACAGATCCGATTTAGTAATACCGGGGCCACCTTTGCGGGGAATTTTGTCGCCGCCTGCAACATCAATCACATAGATGGTGAGATCAACTAGCTCTGGGCTAAACGTTGCGGCTAGATTGTCGCCGCCGCTTTCGACAAACACCAGATCGAGATCAAGAAACTGCTGCTCTAAGTCTTCGATCGCCGCCAAATTCATCGACGCATCTTCTCGAATGGCTGTATGCGGACAGCCGCCCGTTTCCACACCCCGGATGCGATCGCTCGTCAATGCCTGACTCCGCACCAAAAACTGCGCGTCTTCCTGGGTATAAATATCGTTCGTGACGACTGCCAGATGGTAGCGATCGCGCATCGCCTTACACAACGCCTCCACCAGCGCCGTCTTCCCAGAACCCACCGGACCCGCCACTCCAACCCGAAACGCACTCATAAAATTTAAGTATCGAAGCTAAAGGTGTTTCATTTGTGCTGCCAGTTGAAATGAAAATAGCGTACAAGTTGATCGGATGGATCATAAATCTCAAACCGATGCTGTAGCTCAGACTTAGAAAAAACGTTAGAAGTAGTTTCTGCTAGTGCGGTCAGTTCACTCAAACAAATCACATCAGCCTCAAAAACATCAGCTCGAATAAGGTACTCATCCTGTTCAATCTTTTCAAAGATAAGACAAGAATGGCTTTTGCCATACTTAACCATCAAGTAACAGCCGTTAGTGAAATGACTTGACTCACGAATTTGTACTTGCAAACCAGCGTATTTAAAGAGCTGAAGTAAATCTGTCATTTCAATTGACGCTTTAACTTGACCATAAAGACTGGGTTCATCCATGCCTTACCTTTTGATGTTGCACGATCGAATGCTTGTGTAGAGTTAGTCTAGTTTCAAGTTGGCAAGTTGTTGCGAGAACCACATAGCAGCGCTGCCGTTGGTGCCGTTTTCTAACAGTGCTAATGTTTGTTCCAGGAGTGAGATTGGTAGACCTTTAAGTACGTGCGATCGATCAATTTGCTGATACAGACCATCGGCTTGCAGTTGAAACGCAAACACCTGTCTACCGCGCACATTGATCACCCAATATTCAGGAATACCCATTGCCGCGTACAGCTTTTTCTTTTCGTCTAAATCTGTTGCCAGTGTAGTATCGCCAATTTCACCGACCAGGTCGGGCACACGCCATTGATGCAGATTGATCCGGCGTGGTTCTCCTTCTTGACAGCGTGGGTAATCGTCACGGAGATAAAGCACCAGATCCGGCGCACCTGCCCTTAATGGTTCTTTCTCCAGGAGACAGCGACCAAAGGAACTAAAAATTTGCTCTGGGTTCTGCATAAACCAGAAGGCAAAAATCATCGTAAACAAGTCAGCAAAACTGGCGTGATTGATGCCTTCCCCAGTCATATCATGCACCAACAAATAGCCATCATCGAAAAACAGTCGTCTTCTTAAAGGGGTATCTTCATCGCGGTATGCCAGATACTCATACCAGGTGGCGGGTCTCCACTGCGGCAGGGTTTCCAGACTTTCTGTTGGACTGATCTGGGTTGGCGAGGCAGTCATAGCGCATGCAGATTAAGAGCATGAGTTAATTGTATCGGTATTAATAAGCTCGATTAAACGCGATCGTTAGCAAACGTAGCGACTCGCTAAAAGGCAACGACTTAGCGGGCAGGTACCTTCCACCAGGCGATCGCATAAGGCTGAGTGGCATCATTTATCTGTCGCTGAAACTGCACGCGCAGTTTGTAGCGTCCCGTAGCGGGTACCGGATGGAAGATGTGCTGAACGCTATCGACATCACTGATGGATGACCAAAGACTTTGCTTGATATCAGTATCGTCGGCACGCATGAGGTACAGGGTGAGGGTGTTCAAGCCGCGATCGCGGAAACTCTCTTCCATGTCAAATTCGCCATTGTTGTTCTTGTCTACCAGTTCCACCAGGCGGTTCCAGACCAGCGTTGCCGAAACGAAGCTGCCTTTTTGCAACGGCTTTTCCAGCACGTAATCTCGAAATGACGGTGCTTCTGCTTCTACTTTTTTCGCCTTTAGCTCTTCGCCTTTCTCCTTGCTTTCCAGCGTTCGGTAGTCCCAGCCGATCGCAGGCACCGAGGCTGTTGGGGCATACTGACCCGGACTAAACTGCTGATAGGCGCGAAAGGCGTTAAGCTGCCCTGCACCCATTTGAGTGTTTAAAGGAAGCGTGCGATCGGTATAGGAATCAGATTCGACCCAACTGCGGTTATTTTTGTCCAGGATGGTGCGGCTCATGCCCAGAGCTAGTCCATCACCCGCGTCTTGAATTTTGTCGGCTGAGTTGAGCAATACCGCTTTCATGACCTGCTCACGGCGAGCGTCCAGCGTCCAGGGAAGGGAACAGCCTGGTCGTTTGCAGCTCAGGCGCAGTTGGCGATCGCCATATTCTTGCAGGAGCGCAACGGTTGCCGTGGCGTGAGGAGCCGCAAAGCTAGTGCCACTGGAAACCGTGAGGTTGCCGTTTAAGGTGACTAGGCTTACGTCGTTACCAGGAGCCACTAGCCCAATCGCACGACGTTTACCGACATTACTTTCAATGCCTTCGATCGCAGACCCTGAGCCAGAGGAATCGCCCAGATTGGCAAAATCGAGCTTGCGAAAGATGCCATCTAAACGCGTCGTAAAGGCAACATTGATGCCGTTGAAATTGTCTGTGGGAATCGAAATGCCACCCTTGCCCTGGTTGCCTGCAATGACATACAGCACGTTATGCACGCGGGCAGACCAGTCAATACATTGAGTTAGCAGCGCGTTGCCGTCTAACGTAGGGTTCGATCGCGGATCTTGCCGCAGCGATTCACCAAAACTAAAGTTGATGGCTCGTACGTCGCCACCGTTTTGCTCCGCCACATATTGAGCAGACAAGCATTCTTCTGGTTGCCCGTAGCGCTTGGGCGTTCCAGCCGCCGATGAGTACAGCCGTGCGCCTGGTGCCACGCCTTGCAGCCCTTTGGCAGCACTAATCATGATGCTGGCAACATTTTGAGCATGACCATCCACGTTGGCATTCATGCGAGCGGGCGAGTCACGGAAAAAGACGCGCGTCAGCGGCACCGTGCGATGTTGCGCCACCGCTTTGTCAATGCCAAACTGACCTGGACGACCGATCTCCACCTGCCCGATCGCGATCTTCCGTCCAATCAAGTTATGGGGCGGTGCGTGTAACCGCAGGGCATCAATGCCAGCAGCACCGATCGAGCTAGATTGTGGTGCTTTGTTAGCGGTTGCGGTTGTGCTGAGTACGATCGCGCTCAGTCCCCCAGCCAACCAGACCAACGTTCTGAAAACTTGCCGCCGCGCCACGAAGGTTTCTCCACAAGATGAGGGACTTGAATCACAGTTTGTTAAACTAACTACAATACAGCGCCGCTAGGAGACCCAGACAGCCATGACCCAAACGCCATCCAGTAAGAAGCCGATTGTTGTTGCCCCATCGATTCTATCAGCCGATTTTAGCCGTTTGGGCGACGAAATTCGTGCCGTTGACGCTGCCGGAGCCGATTGGATTCATGTAGACGTAATGGATGGTCGGTTTGTCCCTAATATAACGATTGGCCCGTTGATTGTAGAAGCAATCCGTCCCATCACCCAAAAGCCACTCGACGTTCACTTGATGATTGTGGAGCCAGAGAAGTACGTAGAGGACTTCGCCAAAGCAGGAGCCGACCACATCTATGTTCATTGTGAACATAATGCGTCACCACACCTTCATCGCACGTTGGGACAAATCAAAGAATTGGGTAAATTGGCTGGTGTAGTGCTGAATCCTGGTAGCCCCCTAGTGTTGATCGAACACGTCCTCGATTTGTGCGACCTGGTGTTGATTATGAGCGTTAACCCTGGTTTTGGCGGGCAGAGCTTTATTCCAGGCGTTCTACCTAAAATTCGGCAGTTGCGCCAAATGTGCGATGAACGGGGTCTTGATCCCTGGATTGAAGTGGATGGCGGCTTGAAGGGTAACAATACCTGGCAGGTGCTAGAAGCCGGGGCGAATGCGATCGTCGCTGGGTCGGCTGTGTTTAAAGCGCCCAATTACGCCGATGCGATCGCGGGCATTCGCAACAGCAAGCGTCCAGCTCCAGAGTTGGCAGCGGTTTAGCGTCTAGTGAACGGTGGCAATAAGCGGGGCGATCGGATAGTCGATCGCCCCGCTTGCTGTAAGCACCGATGACAGCAGTGCCGCTTGATGACTTAGTATGAACTGTCGCTCTGGAAGGTCGCCTTCATGTCGTCTTCTCACCCTCAGCTCATCCGAGTGATTCGCCTCTTGAGTATGGCGTTACTGGTGCTGGCAGTTTGTTTTCGCTTTAGTCACCTCGATCGCAAAGTGTACTGGCACGATGAAGCCTACACGTCGATGGTCATCACGGCTCGTCCGGGGCGGTATCTCAGCGAGGGATTGTTTCAGCATAAGGTGGTGAAACCAGCAGACTTACTGGCGTATCAGCAATTTGTACCCACATTGTTTCTGACAGACATGCTAGTGCGGAAAGGTGTGGAAGACGCTCAGCATCCGCCCCTGTATTATCTTCTTCTACGGTTTTGGGCAGAACTATGGGGGACATCTCCAACGTCAACGCGTGGGTTTACAGCGCTGCTGAGCCTGCTGGTGTTTCCAGCCGTGTACTGGTTTTGTCTAGAACTGTTCGCGTCCTCTCTAGTAGCGTGGGTGGCGATCGCCCTTTTTGCGGTCTCGCCCTTTCAATTGGTGTATGCACAGGAAGCGCGGCAATACGGACTTTGGGCAATCCTGAGTCTTGCTAGCAGTGCGCTTTTGCTGCGCGCGCTGCGATCGTCTTCCTGGCGAAACTGGGTTTTGTATGGCGTGTCGATGGTGCTTGCGTTCTACACAGCCTTATTTGCCGTGTGGCTTGCCGCTGGTCATTTTTTCTACACGCTGGTGGTGGATGAAGGCAACCAGTTGTTCAAACTGCCCTTTCGGCTCGGAACGCGCACAGTGCTGTATGTCGTGACGCTTTTCGTGGTGATGTTGCTCTTTACTCCCTGGGCATATTTTGTAGTTACGTCTGGTGGTTTGTTGGGGGGCACAACCTCCTGGATTGCGGTGCCACTACCGTTGTTGGTAAGCGTGCAGTCAACTATTTTTAACTTCAGTCGCAGCTTTGTTGATTTCAATTTTGAGTTCAGTGATGCCATTGCGTATGGGTTAGCAATACCGATACTGGTGCTGCAATGTTACGCGATGTATGTGCTTTGCCGTCATACTCCCAGGCGCATCTGGTGGTTCATGCTGACCTTTATTGGCAGCACGGCATTGGCCTTTGGGCTACCAGATCTTTTATCGGGCGGGCAGCGTTTCACCGTAACGCGCTATATCATTCCTTGTTTTGTTGGGTTGCAGCTTGCGGTCGCGTATCTTTTGGCAACCGCTTTAACCGCATTGCAACGCTGGAAAGTTCAGTTTGCGACGCTAGTTTTCTCCTTGCTCATCTGCCTGGGTATTGCCTCTTGCAGTGTTTATGTGCAGTCAAATACCTGGTGGAATAAGGTGCTGAATTCTCACTATGATCAGGTGGCTGCAATCGTGAATGGGAGCGATCGTCCACTCATTATCACGGATGGTTTTGGCTATAACCCTGCCAGCATGATTTCTCTGAGCTATCTTCTCAAACCTGATGCCCAATTCTTGCTGCTTCCCGCAGTAGGCACTTCTTTTCCCATCCAAACCCTGCCTCAAGGTCACAACATTTTTTTGCTCAATCTTCCAGAGGTTTTTCGCCGTCAATTTGAGGCTAAATACCAGCAGAAATTAGCACCCATCTTTCAAGATCCGTGGAACGAGCTTTGGAAGGTTCAACAGCCTTCATCAATGCCTTAAATTGACTCTCTCCCTTAGTGGAGATCTCAACTCTTTGGTCAGTCAGTAGAGTGCTCTAGATACCAGCAAGATGGCGATCGATGTCATTCTTTTATTACGTTTCCCAGCTAATAGCGTGATCATGAAGACTCAGAAGGCATCAAAGGTAGATAGCATCATTTTCATTCTTGCCATTTGGTTGCTTAGTCGCCTGATCATTGTCGTTGCCATGCAAATAATCACACCGTTAGTGTTTACAACACCCGTACACACTGAATGGGTAGTGGGCAATCGTCCACATGATTTTATGCCAGGTTATATTCCTCGATCCAGTTGGGAATTGCTTTCGCACTGGGATGGTAAATGGTATCGAAGTATTGTGACCGAAGGCTATGAGTATCTCAAAGATGGTCAGCAACATTCCATTGCCTTCTTTCCACTCTTTCCATTGATGGTTCGTGCGGTGATGGTTTCAGGGTTACCGTTTGAGATTGCAGGCACCCTTGTAAGTAACCTGGCGTTGCTTGGTGCTGTTAGTGTTTTGTACGTTTGGATGGTGGAATCCGATCGCACGTATACACAGGCAAGATGGGTCGCGGCGGTACTGGTCTTTTGCCCATCTTCACTCTTCGGGACGGTCATTTATACAGAAAGTCTCTTTCTCTTAGTGACGATCGCAGCGCTACGAGCCTTCGATCGCCATCAGTACGGATGGGCAGCCTTTTGGGGTGCGTTAGCATCGGCAACCCGCGTCTTTGGGATTTGCTTGATTCCGGCTTTTCTTTTTTTAGCCTGGAAGGAACGCAGACCCACGATCGCCTATGTGGCAGCGTTGGCGGTCAGTAGCGGTCTACTGCTTTTTTGCTTCTATTCTGCTGTCTCGTTTGGAGATGCCTTGGCATTTATGCACACACAGCAAGGATGGGAGCATGAGTCCTGGTTGGAGCTTGTTAAAAAGGCGTTGACGTTGGATCAACCCAGCTTAATCGCAGGTTTTACGGTGCTTGGCTGCATATATGTTCTGTGGCACCGACGCACTCAAATGCCAACTGTTGCCATTGCTTATGGAGTTTGTTCGCTGGCGCTGCTGCTCGTCGCTGGCAGGACATCAGGGATCTCCACGTCCTCTCTCCCGCGCTACCTGTATGGCATCGTTCCCTTTTCGGTTGGGTTGGGTCTTTGGCTTGCCCGTTTTCCCCGTGTGGGTTATCTGGTCATGGCGCTTTTTGCCGTGCGGCTTTTTTTAGATGCCATGCATTTTGCCGCCTGGGATTTTGTTGGTTAAATCTTCGCCCACTGCAACTTGCATAGTCCCATCACCATAGGAATTGTGAGGAAAGGTATACAGGGTGTATAGGCAAGTTATGTTCGCAGTTGCCGTTGAGCAAGGAGGAGATCGTGCAACTCTTTCGATGGAAACCGATGCTCATTTTCAGTGCGGACTTTTTCAGCCGTTTGCTGACGCTGCTGTAAATAAGCCCCAACATCGCTTTGGTGCCGTAAGTAATAGCTGATAACCGCATACACATCTGCCAAGTCTAGTGAGGAGTATTGTTCCACAAGGCCTTCGACTGTTGCCCCCGGCTTAAATTCAAACACGATCGTGTCTAGAGGAACTCGCGTACCACGCACAAGGATGACATGATCAGGGTTCACGACAAGCGGGGGCGGCTCAGGGGTAATCGTTAAGTTCATAATCCCAAGTGGTGCTCTCTAAAGATTACTTTACGTCCGCCAATCAGGGCTATACAAAGAGTCTAGCCTTTCACTCTCTATTGAGCGACATAAAGCCTGCGGTGTTTACTGGTTAGATGCCTATTTATACTTACAGATATAGAGCCATCTAAACAGGCTAAATGCTTTTAGCTGTCGAGGTCTAGCGCAAGCGATATACAGATGGGATAAGCACAAAATATACTTGCAGTTTTTCATCAAATCTCCCATGATGAGAGGTGAAAGTTTCTATAAGTAATCGATGCCTCGATACAGCGATCGCTCTACTAATCATGAAACTGAAACCAGTCCATGACCATCATCAACGCGCAGCAATGTCTCCTCGCATCGATTCTTTAGAACAGGCTTGTTAGCGCTCTATAGAATGGTTGTTTCTCACGCTATGACTACTGGTGATGCCCAGTCTCAGTCGGATTACTTGACGGAGCTAGTTGACGGTAGGGGCTGGTGGTTACCAACACAGGCGGATGAGTCACGATCGAGCCTTAATGAAACTCACATTCAACTTTAATTGGAGTTTAGTGAACCCATGCTTCAAGGGTGGATTCAAATTGCTTTAACGCTACTCATTGTGGTAGCAATTACGCCTTTTCTGGGGGAGTATATGGCTCGTGTCTTCTTAGGACAGCGAACCTTTCTTGACCCCGTGCTCAATCCGATCGAGCGTGCTGTTTTCAACCTTAGCGGTGTGCAAAGCCGTGAAGATATGACAGGTTGGCAGTATGCGCGATCGGTACTGTATAGCAACATTGCGATGGCGCTGCTGGTCACGTTCATTTTCGTTAATCAGGGGTGGTTGCCCTTTAACCCAACGGGGCTGAGTGCACCCACTTGGGACACCACGCTGCATACGGTAATTTCGTTTATCACGAACACCAACCAGCAGCACTATTCTGGCGAAACGACCTATGGCTATTTCGCCCAATTTGCAGGGCTGGGATATATGTTTTTTGTTTCAGCCGCCACTGGGTTAGCCGTTGGGATTGCCTTTATTCGCGGGCTGACAGGCAGACCGCTGGGCAATTTTTATGTGGATTTGACGCAAGCCATCACTCGCATTCTGCTGCCGATCGGCATCATTGGCACGATTCTTCTCATTGCGGGTGGTGTGCCTGAAACGCTGGCAGGTCCGGTTGTCATTCCCACGCTGGAAAATCCTGCTATCAGTCAGGCGATCGCGCGCGGTCCTGTCGCTCATTTCGAGATCCTGAAGCAGATCGGTGAAAACGGTGGCGGGTTCTTTGCCATCAACTCAGCACATCCGTTTGAGAATCCCAATCCGTTTACCAATTTGTTGCAGATTGTGGGCATGGTGATGATTCCTGCTTCCTTCATCTACACCTACGGCGTGTTTGCCCACAACCGCAAGCAAGCCTGGTTAGTCTACGGGATGGTGCTGACAATTTCGGTAGTCTTCATCATTGTGACGGCGATCGGTGAGTATAACGGTAATCCGGCAGTGAATGCGCTTCTGGGTGGTCAGGCACCGAACCTGGAGGGTAAAGAAGTTCGGTTTGGCTGGGCGCAGTCTGCTTTATTCGCAGCGATTACCACAGGCACCATGTGCGGTGCGGTGAACAGCCTGCATGATTCGTTCATGCCTAATGGTGGGTTTGTCACACTGTCCAACATGTTCTTGCAAATCATTTGGGGTGGACAGGGTACGGGCACCGCGTATCTGTTTGCCTATCTGCTCTTAGCAGTGTTTGTCACGGGGCTGATGGTGGGACGCACGCCCGAATTTCTGGGACGGAAGATTGAGAAGCGAGAAGTGGTGCTGGCAAGCTTTTTGATTCTGCTAGTCCATCCGATCGCCGTTCTCATTCCAGGCGCGATCACGATGGGATTGCCGAGTGCGCCGGATGGGGCTACCGCTCAGGGCTTTTACAACGGCATTGCAAACCCAGGCTTTCACGGTCTCACGCAGGTGCTTTACGAGTATGCCTCAGCGGCTGCCAACAATGGCTCTGGGTTTGAAGGATTGTTGGACAGTCAACCCGCGCCTTCAGGGTTGTGGTGGAACTTGAGCACGAGCTTTAGTTTGCTGGTGGGACGCTATGTGCCGATCGTAGCGTTGCTGTTGCTGGCAGATAGCATGTCACGTAAGCAACCCGTGCCGATGACGACGGGCACACTTCGCACCGATACGTTCCTGTTTACTGGCGTGACGGCTGGCGTGATTTTGATTATGGGCGCGCTGTCGTTCTTCCCCGTGCTAGCGCTGGGTCCGATCGCCGAAGCCTTCCAAATTGCTAAGGGCATTGGTTAGCGGACGTTGTGCAACTGTAAACCATGCCGTTTATTGTCTCCTGCTAACCACTAGCAACTACTAACTAGCAACTCACACCCAGCAACGCTTCTGCCTTCTGACAAAAGATACCAAACCTATGCAACCCCAACAAGATTCAGACGCTTCGTCTCGCGCTGCCCATGTACCGGGTAGCACGCGGGACTCTCGCAGACACACTCCGAAAGTGAACATGAGTGGGCTCTACCAACGGGCGATCCGCGAGTCGTTTACCAAGCTCGATCCGCGCATTCAAGTGCGGAATCCGGTCATGTTTGTGGTCTGGGTGGGCACCATTGTTACGCTGTTAGTGACGATCGACCCGAATCTGTTTGGCACGGTGCAGGCAGATCCGGGACAACAACGCCTCCTCAATGGGCTGATTACCGCGATTCTGTTTTTCACGCTTGTGTTCGCCAACTTTGCCGAAGCAGTGGCAGAAGGGCGTGGTAAGGCGCAGGCAGACGCATTGCGCTCGACCCGATCGGATACCGTAGCCCGTAAGCTGATGACCGATGGTTCCCTTCAAGAAGTCAGTTCAACGGCACTCCGGCGAGGCGATCGGGTGAAGGTCATCGCTGGCGATATGATTCCGGCGGATGGCGAAGTCACTGAAGGCATCGCCTCTGTAGACGAATCGGCTATTACTGGCGAATCGGCTCCCGTCCTCAAGCAGCCTGGAACAGACATTTCGAGTTCCGTTACAGGTGGGACGCGCATTCTGTCAGATGAGTTGGTGATTAGCGTCACCTCCGATCCGGGACAGGGGTTTATCGATCGCATGATTGCCTTAGTCGAAGGTGCAGAGCGCACTAAAACCCCCAACGAAATCGCGCTGACGGTGCTGCTAGCCGTGCTGACGCTGGTGTTTCTCATTGTGGTGTCTACCCTTCCAGCACTGGCGAACTATGTGCAAGCGCCCACGACGATCGCCATTTTGATTTCGCTTCTGGTAGCGCTGATCCCCACCACGATTGGCGGCTTGCTGAGCGCGATCGGCATTGCAGGAATGGATCGGGTGGCTCAGTTTAACGTCATTGCAACCTCTGGTCGTGCGGTCGAGGCATGCGGCGACATCAACACTCTGGTGTTAGATAAAACGGGCACGATTACGCTAGGCAACCGTCTGGCAGATGAATTCATCCCCGTCAATGGTCATACGCTTGAAGAAGTGGCTCAGATTGCGTTAGCCGCCAGTGTGTTTGATGAAACTCCCGAAGGGCGATCGATCGTCAATCTTGCCGAAAAGAGTCGAGCGGTAACAGATTTCAATTTGGAAGAGGCGACGGGCATTGAATTTTCTGCCCGTACGCGTATGAGCGGCACCGATCTGCCCAGTGGTCACGAAGTGCGGAAAGGCGCAGTGGACGCGATTAAAGGCTTTGTGCGATCGCGCAGTGGCTCTGTTCCTGCCGACTTAGATGCTGCCTACGAGCGCGTATCGCGGTTAGGAGGTACACCGCTTGCTGTTTGCCAAAATAGCGACATCTACGGCGTGATTTACCTCAAAGATATTGTCAAGGCGGGTTTGCGAGAACGGTTTGACCAACTGCGACGCATGGGGGTGAAAACCATCATGCTTACGGGCGACAACAAGATCACAGCTTCGGTCATTGCTGCGGAAGCAGGCGTAGACGACTTCATCGCCGAAGCAACCCCTGAAGACAAAATCGATGTCATTCGTCGAGAACAGTCCGAAGGCAAGCTGGTTGCCATGACGGGTGACGGCACCAACGATGCACCCGCACTGGCGCAGGCAAACGTGGGTGTGGCAATGAACTCTGGCACTCAAGCCGCCAAAGAAGCTGCCAACATGGTGGATTTGGATTCTGACCCCACTAAGTTGATTGACCTGGTGACGATCGGCAAACAGTTGCTCATCACTCGCGGTGCGCTGACGACGTTCTCGATCGCCAACGACATCGCCAAGTACTTTGCCATCATTCCCACCATCTTTGCCGCAGCAGGTATTGGCGCACTCAACGTCATGGGCTTGAAGAGTCCCCAATCTGCCATTATTTCAGCGCTCATTTATAACGCGTTGATTATTCCCGCCCTCATTCCGCTGGCACTCAAGGGTGTGCAGTTTCGCCCCCTCACGGCTGACCAGCTACTCCGCCGCAATATCTTGCTCTATGGTGTCGGTGGTGTCATTGCTCCCTTCATCGCCATCAAGATCATCGACGTGTTAATTCCGCTGTCCTAACCTTTCTTCTGCTTACTATCTCCTACTGATGATGAAACGACTCCCCTCTTCACCCACACAGATGATATCCCTTCAGAACATTACCCCAGCGATCGAAACTCTGACCGAACTTTGGGCTGAGTGGCGTAGACAGAAACTACCGCTTTACCTTTTTCTGGGGCTGTGTTTCAACCTGGTGCTGGCACCTGCCGTCTTTGCTGCTACAGGTGGCGACCTGTCTCGCACCCAATCCTACTGGTTAGCCACCCTCGGTTTAGTGACGGTTGCCCTTGCGATTTACCTCTTTTTCGTCATGTTTGTACCGGAGCGATTCTAATGAGTTTTGCACGTGAGGCAGGTAGAGCCATTCGATCTACCCTGGTGCTGTGGGTGATTACCGCGATCGCCTATCCCCTGATTATGATTGCGTTTGGACAGATCGTCTTTCCCTTCCAGGCAAACGGTAGTCTGCTGATGAATGCGAAGGGCGATGTGGTCGGCTCCGCGTTGATTGGTCAACCCTTTACATCAGACAGATACTTCAACAGTCGCCCCAGCACGACCAGTTACAGCACGGCTGATCCTCAAAAAGACGATGCTGGCATTCTCAAAACGGGCGTTTCTGGTGCCAGTAACTTAGCTCCCAGCAATCCTGCGTTGCTCGATCGCATCAAAGGTAAGAGTGATCCTGATCCGGAGAAGGCGATCGAAGGCGACCTGCCCCGACTCCAAAAGGTGGGTGTGAAGCCAACGGCGGATCTGGTTTATACCTCTGGTTCCAGCCTTGATCCCCACATCACACCAGACGGTGCAGTGGCCCAAATTGCACGGGTTGCTAAAGCACGGTCACTGCAACCAAACCAGTTAGAAGACCTGATCAAACAAAATACTGATGGTCGCTTCCTGGGTATCTTCGGCGAACCAGGTGTGAATGTCCTGAGGCTCAATCGGGCGCTAGATGCCTTGAAGCCTGCCAGCTAGAAAGCATCAGCTTCCCAGCTTCTTCAAGAAGCCAGGGAGCTGCTCCCAACGCCTTTGTCTACGTAGCGATTTTTCGACCCGTGCGCTCTCATTACCCTTTAGCGTGTGTAATGGATTCGCGCCATGTTGATTTTTATGCTGACCTGCATCGGCTCCATGCTGCTTATTTGGGTTTCCTTTGAAATGGATCGGCGATCGTTCATGCCAAAACCAGGGGTACAGCAATCACTCCCGCCGACTTTCAACGCACCAGTCAAATAGTCCAACGCTAAAAACTTTGCAATTAGTCTCCTATGCCGCGTGCTGCCTGTACCAGTCGATCGTTTTTTGCAACCCGACTTCAAAGCCGACTTGCGCGGTAAAGCCAAACGCCTGCTTTGCTCGTGCTGTATCGAGACAGCGCCGGGGTTGCCCA
>JACMKO010000224.1 GCA_014380065.1 Leptolyngbya sp. ES-bin-22
AACCGCCATTGCAGTCATGCCCGCGCTCATACTACACTGCATTGCCTGTTTTCATACCAATTTGAATTGAAAAGACGACACGTTTTGTAGGGGCAAGGCATTGCCTTGCTCCTACCCAGCGATTGGATCTGTAGCCGTCATGCTTTAAATTGGTATCAGAAAGAGCTTTCTTTCGCAAAGTGGCTGCACATCAGGTTATGTTTCAAAGACATGGGAGTTTTTAGCAGAGACGTTACCTGTAACGTTCTACGGAAAGGGAGCAACCTGTCTAGAACATCACCGAAATGGATGCTAAATGACGTGGGTTGCAGCCATTCAGTGCAAAACCTTCTTTGTGATGTTTGGTTGGGCACTCGTACGTAGATTGATCAAGACTGCGTAATCTTTATCGTTTTCGATCAATACAACGTCTTTCCTCACCAAGAATTTACTGAAAATCCCTCCTGGTGGGGACTAAGCTAAGTGTATAAGTTTGTTGACAGGGTTTGCATTCACTTGAGGACGTACCTGCTCTAAAACGCACCTGAAGGTACTATCAAGATCTTTTTCGGTGGCAATTGCTTGAGTAGCCAGAGATTGCTAGATCCACCGCTTGCTTCGTGACCTTTAGCAGATTGTTTCCGTTCTCTTTCATTGTTCTGCCTCTGACTGGGTGCGGCAGCGTTCAAAACCAACCGATCAGCGGGTTTAGCCGCCTGATCAATTTTAGCTTTGGGAAGCTCAGCCATTGAGAGTGTGCCTCACGTTGGCTGAGTTTCACTGATTGTACTGACGATATGCAAACCGGATTATTTAATCTCACGAGGAGCACTAAGCAAGCAATGCAAGGACCAAGCAATCTCGTCAAAGAAGCCTGGGAATTATTGGAAGATGCGATCGTGTACTATCGGGGTCGTCCTGTAGGTACGGTGGCAGCGCGCGATCCCTATGTAGAATCACTCAATTATGACCAGTGCTTTGTGCGAGATTTTGTGTCGTCAGCACTGTTGTTTTTGATTAAAGGCAAACCCGAAATTGTCCGCAATTTTCTAGTTGAAACACTGGCGCTGCAAAGTAGCGATAAGCAGATGGACTGCTTTAATGCGGGTCAGGGGCTAATGCCAGCCAGCTTCAAAGTGGAATCGTGGGATGGACATCAGTATTTGACAGCAGACTTCGGGGAACACGCGATCGGTAGGGTGACTCCGGTTGACTCGTGCCTTTGGTGGCTGCTGCTGCTGCGGGCGTATGTTAAATCGACAGGCGATATGACCCTGGCACACGAGCCAGAATTTCAGCACGGCATTATTTTGATTTTGAAGCTGTGCCTCGCCGATCGGTTTGATATGTACCCCACCATGCTCGTGCCCGATGGCGCGTTTATGATCGATCGACGGATGGGGGTTTATGGGCATCCACTCGAAATTCAAGCGCTCTTCTATGCCGCCCTGCGAGCCGCACAGGAGCTGCTCGCGCCGGGTCGTCGTGGTGATGTTTATATTCAAGTGGTGAATCAGCGGTTGAGTATTCTGAACTTCCATATTCGAGAATATTATTGGCTGGATCTGAGTCGGCTGAATGCGATCTACCGCTATCGAGGCGAAGAATTTGGCGAAACAGCAGTCAATAAGTTCAACATCTATCCCGATTCCATTCCGTACTGGTTGACAGAGTGGATGCCCGAAAAAGGGGGGTATCTGGCAGGTAATCTCGGTCCGGCGCAGATGGATTTTCGCTTTTTCTCACTGGGCAATTTGATCGCGATTATCTCGTCTCTGGCAAGTGAGCACGAAGCGCAATCAATCATGGACTTGATTGAACACCGCTGGCAGGATCTGGTGGGCTACATGCCCATGAAAATTTGTTTCCCTGCGGTTGAAGACTTGGAATGGAAAATTCTTACGGGCTGTGACCCGAAGAATGTACCCTGGTCTTACCACAATGGCGGCAACTGGCCCGTGTTGCTGTGGAGTCTGGCAGCAGTCGCGCAAAAGACAGGTAGACCGGAGCTTGGCTGGCGCGCCGTAGAAATGGCAGAGCGACGGTTGAGCGAAGACGAATGGCCCGAATACTACGACGGCAGAAACGGCAGGCTCGTCGGCAAAGCCTCACGTAAGTACCAAACCTGGACGATCTCTGGCTACCTGCTTGCCAGAGAGTTTCTTGAAAACCCAGAACATCTCAAGCTGATTAGCTTCGACGAAGACCTAGAAATGCTTGCACTCATGGGTAAAGTGCGCGAGTTGCGCTAACAAACGGAGAGGGGGAGATTCGAACTCCCGTTGAGTTACCCCAAACCTGATTTCGAGTCAGGCGCATTCGACCACTCTGCCACCTCTCCACAAGGGGCTTAGTTTTTGGTTGTTGGCTGTTAGTCAATAACCAAAAACTGATAGCTAACAATCTATTCTACAGGGCAGGTGACGAGTTTTCCTTGGATTCCAATGTGGTTTTGAAGCCATCGCTAGGAGTCCACTGGAGCGCGCCATCCCGCTCGATCGCATAAACCTGAACACCGCGCTGGCGAAGTTGAGCTTCGGTTTGAGGGTGAATTTGGCTGGTGGCGATCGCCACTTGTGGTTGCAGTGCTTCAATCACTTCTGACTCTAACCGCTTACCAGACCACCAAAGTACCTGTGTTGCTGACAGGCTTCCTGTTTTAAGGAGCGCTTCCTGTTGTTCTGGTAGGAAGTTGCCTAACCATGTCCATCGTTGCAGATGCAGATGGAGTTCTGCGATCAGCGGCTCTGTACTGAGTAGTTTGAACTGGCTGGAACCAACTTGAGCAGGTTGCCCGATCGCCAGAGGCGTGGGCTTCACGGGCAACGAGGCTCCTTGAAGGACATGCTTATTGCCGACATACAGACTTTTGATGGGTAAACGCTCCGCAATTTTGCCCCAGCCGTTAGGTCGTCTGGATGGTTGATCGGTGGCGATCGCCCAATTAATTTCATTGATTCCCGCTTTTTGGAGGAATGGCAAAACGGCGAAGCCAGCAGTAGACGCATCACCTGTGTTGATCAGCGTTGTGCGTCCAGCCTCCTGAATCACCATAATCGGCTGTCCTGCTGCCAGTAGCGTGACGCGAAACATCGCAGCATTCGCTTGCCATGCCGGGACGACAACTAGCCCGATCGCGAGCAGTAAGGCAACCCACCACTGTTTGCGCCACCACGGTTGTAGCCAGGTGAGTGAAAGCAGGATGTAGAGAGCGATCGCGGTCGCTGCCGAAATGGTGCCTACCGCATACGCATTTCCGGGCAGGTGGCTAAAACTATCTACAACGAGCATTAACGCTTGCGCTGGATACTTTAGCAACCAGGCGAGAGCGCTACCCGCAGGCGACCAAATTAGAGTGGCTAAGGCACTCACCATGCCACCAATGCTGAGCATGGAGATGAACGGGGTCGTGATCAGGTTGACAGGTACGCTGTAAGGAGACAGGACACCAAACGCAGCAAGCTGAAGCGGTAATGTCCACAGGTAAGCGGCGATCGGGACGGCAAACAGAGGTGCGATCGCGCTGGGCATCCAGTCCAACTGTTTTGTTAAGGGTGGTACCGTGACCATCAGCCCCATCGTTGCCAGAAAACTAAGTTGAAAGCCCAAATTCCAAATCCAAAGCGGGTTAAACAGCAGTAAGAGTACGCCTGTGAACAGCAGTGCGCCCAGCGGTTTCACTTTGCGCTCCAGCACCAATGCTATTAAGCTGCCAAAGCCCATCAGTGCTGCCCTCAGTACCGCAGGCTGAATGCCAGTCAACCCCACAAACACGAACAGCGATGCGGTGCCTGCAAAAAACTGCACTTTGGCAGAAAAGCGTCGTGTCAATGCCAGCACAACGCCCAAAATGAGTGAAGACTGAAACCCTGATGCCGCCAGTGCGTGAGCCAATCCTGCACGGGTGAACTGATCTTTTAGGTCAAAGGGGAGGTCAACGCCACGACTCCCTAAAACCATTGAACTGACCAATGCTCCAGCAGGGCTACCGAGCCAGCGCATTTGCGATCGCACCACTGCCTGCCTGACCTGCCACCAGCCCCAGCGCGATCGGGCTTCTACCACGTCCGTTTGCTGACCCCTCAGACCAGCAAAGCAGCCTTCCTGCCTCAGATACGCCTGAAAATCAAAACCACCGGGATTCGTAGCAGGCTGCGGCAGATACAGACTGCCCATCACCTTCACCAACTGCCCTGGATAAAGTCCCGTTGCCTGAAGCAAGGGCACCGTAACGTAAAGATTGCCTGTCGGTGACTTCTCATCGACGTATTGCACTTCGCCGCTCACGGAATCGACTTGCCTCACCGTCAGCCAAAATTGTGCCTTCTGGCTACGAGTCAACTGCGGCACGCTATCCACTTCACCCGTAACCACCCATTCTTGCTTTGGTGCCTTGGTAGGCGGAATTAGGCGGCTGATTTCAGTTGTGGCTGGTTGTGGCAGTCTGAACTGGAAGTAAAAGCTGGCAACTAGCCCCAGCAATCCAGCAAGTAGCCAAACCCAAGGCTTCGGTGCCGATCGCCAAACACGTTTAATGACGAGCGAAAGCCACACACCCAACACTAAAATGCTGTAGCCGCCCCAGGCGATTTTTGTCAGTAGCAGTCCCAGAACGTATCCCAAACAAAGGATTACAGCACCCGTTGCAGTCATAAAGCACTCGATCGCGGTAGAAACATTACGCTAAGAGTGCCCAGGAGAGGGGGGGAGTTTTGAGTTTTGAGTTTTGAGTTGGAAGAAGAGGAGAGGAGTTTTGAGTTTTGAGTTGGAAGAAGATGAGAGAGGGGTGAGGAGTGAGGAGTCAAGTT
>JACMKO010000225.1 GCA_014380065.1 Leptolyngbya sp. ES-bin-22
CTGACTGACAGTAGCAACATCAGGGAAACACTACCTGACGCAAAGGGGAATCTCTGTCTGTGTTAGCGCTTTACCATTGGATTTTGCGTTTCACCAAGCCTTAGGCTGACCTGCTGCCCTCTTGTCTCCAAGCTCTCAGCTTGAACAACTGGTCTGTCTGCTGGGGCTAAGGCGCGCGGACGCAAAATCGTGCGAAGCAACAACCATGCCATGCGCAGTTCTCCAGGTGCAACTTTGGGTTGCCACTGACCGGGTTGGCAGAAAACCCACTCAATAAGGCGACGAAGCTGTTTGGGAGTGGCTCGTTCAAAAACAAGCTTCACCGTCAAGGCTTTGGCACTAAAACAGATTTCAGTCATGCTGGCGGAGAGCCGCAAATTTTCGGCGGGAACCGTCAGAAAAGCAGGCTTGCCTGACTCTAGAAGCGCTTGCATATCGGGTTCTGCAAAAAGCGTGACTTCAGCGCCAATTTCAGAGATCCGGGTGGTCATGCCCTCGACAACCTGTCCCGCTATTTCCAGGTGTACTGCCCGTTGTTGCTCAAGCCACTCATAGGGTTCCATCCTGGCAATATCAACAAAGCTGAGAATGGCAACTGCCAGTACAAGCACGTTATAAATGCCCCAGCCTAACCCCAACCGGATATAGGCACCAGAGAGCGGATCTGTAGCGCTGCCAATGTGCCAGGTTAACATGCAAGCCTGCCAGATTAGACTGGCGATCGTCAAAACCAACACGACTATCAAGGGCAGAGCTAACTGCCAATTAAAAACAGCCTTCGTCTGTGTTGTGCCTTTAGGCGTGACCCGAAAGCCTTTGGAGAACGGTCTGAGCAGCGTTTGTATAATCGTTGCCGAAACGGGAAAACAATTCATCACTGAATACACATCGGCAATCAGAGCAGGGCTTGCCCGATGATTTAGCCAAGAAAATGTTGAAAGCTGAATCAAATAAAGTGGCAGGTAGAAAGAAGACCAATCCTGAATCGTCGTAGAAATGGGCGCGATTTGCAAGAAGCTAACGGCAATGGGCAGAATCAAAAAGATCAGACGGGCTGGGCTGTTAAACCACTGAAAAATTCCTTCTAGATAAGCAATACGCTGGCGCAGGCTTAATCCAGGAATGGTAAACGGACTTTCTTTCAAAAAAAATGCCTGTATACTTCCTCTCGTCCAGCGCTGCCGCTGAATCACTTGGGCTGGCATGTCTTCTGGAACTAATCCTGCACTCAAGCTCTCGTTCAGGTAAGCCACCTGATAGCCTTTTGCAGCAATCCGAATCCCGGTAAAAAGGTCTTCGGATACACTCTGAGTCGCAAAGCCACCGACTTCTTGTAGAACGCTGCGCCGCACCACAAAGGAACTTCCATAGCAAAGTGCACTGTTTGATCCATCCCGAATGGGCAGATAGTGGCGACCGAAGGCTTCGTTTTCGTGGGGTATTTCTTTTTCTAGACCCAAATTTCGAGCAAAGGAATCAGGATTGTAGAAACATTGATGGGTTTGCACGATGCCAATGGTCTGGTTCTGGAAGAAGCCAACGGTGCGGGTAAGAAAGTTGCGGGTAGGAATGAAATCAGCATCGAAAACAGTGATTAGATCGCTGTCAGTTTTGCCGATCGCATAGTTTAAATTTCCTGCCTTTGCGTGTTGGTTAAACGGGCGAGCGATGTAGTGGCATCCCAGTTCTGCCGCTAGCGCTTGGATGTCCGATCGCTTGCCATCGTCCAGAAGATAGACTGCTTTGTGGGGATAGTCCAACGCCTGACAGCCAATAATCGTGCGGCGCAGAATCAAAGAGGGTTCGCTATGGGTTGGAATAAGAATGGCAACGGAGGGTGAAAACGTGCCTTGTGCTACAGCAATGGCGTAGTGATCAGCGTCACGGCGACGATCGCGCTCACGCAGCATCAGAAAAAGGCGAGTAATAGCGTTGCTAATGACCAGCATCTCGGTCAAAAACAAGCCGAGGCTGAAGAACCCAGTTAATGGGGTAGACAGATTTAAGGTCGTGAGCGATCGCCACGCAATATAGCGAATGGTCAACGCTAACAAAATACTGACTACGATCGCCCGTGACCAACGACGTGGTTCTGGGGATACCTTCATCACCACCAGCGCGACGATCAAAAGAACAACCGTTGGTGCCGAGAGGTATTGCACAGCAACCATTGGCGTAGCTAACCACAGCGGTGGCGATCCTTGCAGCCAATTCAATTGCGCAAAAATATGATCAATGCTTCCCTCTCCAATAAACCAGGCAGCGCAGATGCCAGCAGCCAGCACAACCGTGCCTAAAAGAACTAGCGTTGCGGTGCGGGGACGGACGGTCTGCCACTTAAAGCCCTTACGAGTTTGACGCTTGACTCGAGAAATCGCCATCGGTTGATTCTCCACCAGACTCGAAAGAGTAATGTCTTGACAACATACAGAATAAAGAAGCTGTAAAGTTTCGTCTACTCATGCGCTGTTGCCAGTATCGCAATTGACTGACTGCACTGTGGGGTGCGATCGCCACAGCAATGTAGGCAAATGCCAGCCTAGCTCATTGAGGATACGATTGAGACTTTAACTCCGATGCTGGAAGTAGGCAGTTTACAAAGTGTCCAGCGGTAAAGCGGCAGTGGTTGAGCTGCAACCGTACATAAAAAGCTACCAGCCTCGACCGAGGCTGGTAGCTTTTTATGCAGTGCCAAAGGTTGCGCTATGGACTATTTGCCGTCGTGGTCAGCATCACCAGGCAATGCCCGCTCCGCACGATCCCATGCATCACGAGTCGCATGTTTTGCCTTCTCCCAGGCAACCCGACCGCCACCATGCTGCGCTTCATAATTTTGGCGCAAGGTTGGTTCAGCCTGGTCGTAAGTAATGCCCTGGTCATGATGGGACGAATAGCCCTCATAGCCAGTGCGATAAGCAGGCTCATAATCTGTGTAGTCATAGCCTGACTCAGCGTAAGGACGTGAGGCATAATTCTCGCGCCAGTAGGCATCCTCAACGGTGGGATTCACTCGTTCAGCGACACTCTTACCCGCTAAACCACCGCTAACAGCACCCACAACGGCACCCACAACGGCACCCACGGGACCACCGATCGCGCCACCAATCGCTGCACCCGCCGCACCCGCTGCACCAGCGCCAACCCCAGTACCAACCGGATGAGCACCCGCCTCGCCTGTCAGCGGGTCGGGGTTTGCATCAGGCGCATTGGTTTTTCTAATCTCATTACTCATTGCACTTACCTCTCAGTTAGTCTGGCGGCAAAGCTTGTTAGTCCGCCAATACTCAAACGTTACCGAGGGCATAGCATTAGCGCTTATGCCGAGAGTTAGAGTCATCACTCGACATAAAGGTACAGATTAAACGCATCGATCGGTAGTCAGTGGTCAAGCTTAACTGGTGACTCAAAAAGCAGCATTATTACAAAGCAGCAACATCTTTCAACCAGAGGCGGCAATGCTTACGCCCCGCTAGGGGTTGGTTTTTGGTTCAGGTGCTCCAAGCGGAACGGTCTTGGATGGTTGACCTGATGCGGGAGGAGATTGAAACGGCAATGAATTGGATGGTTGACCAGGACTGGGGGTGCCAAAAATGTTAAACGGATCGGATGTAGGACTCGTGATCGAAGGGCTAGTAGTGGGAGCAGGGACTAATCCAGGCGTTTGATTAATTTCGGCAGGTTGGGTTGCCAGCGCGACACGATCGCCGCCCACCTGTCGCATGACATCCAAAACTTGTACCACATCGTTATAAAACGCCGTCTGCGAAGCATTGAGTACCAGCAAACCGTCGGGATTTTTCTGGCGATAGTCCTGTAGCTGTTGGTAAAGCTGGGCGCGATCGACAAACTGTTTATTCACGAACGTTTGTCCTGTTGCGCTCACTGTTACCACTAGCATTTGTCGCATTTGTGTCGCGCCCGTGCTTGCTTTGGGCAGGTCGATCTCAATGCCCTGCTGACGAGTCAACTGGAGCGCAGCCAGAATGAAGAAGGTCAGAATACAAAAAATGACATCAATCAACGGAACGATCTGAATCTGAACTTCCTCTGCTGGCATATCAAGGTTAATTTTCATGAGGCCAATCCTTCGTCAATGGTTCAAGACTCTGAAAGGGTACGAGACACTGGGTGCCGGGATCGATACATCCGTCGTGTTATGGCTCTTTATCGGTCTTTTGTGCCCAGCGTTGCCGATAAAGCAACTCCAGATCATTGCCTGCTTTGCGAAAAACCCTGACCTGGTTAAATAAGAGAGCCTGAAACAATCGGTAAAAGGCCAAACTCAAGATTGCAACGACCAACCCAGCAGCGGTGCTGATCAGAGCCTCACCAATGCCCGTGGTCACGCCCGCTGTTGAAGCCGTGCCAAGATCGCCAATGCGAATCGACTTCAGCGAAATAATTAGACCAATGACCGTGCCTAGCAGTCCTAGCAAGGGAGCCAGTGCAATCACCGCTTCCAGTACCTTGTCGCCCCGACGCATCGATGCCAGTTCATCATCGGCTGTTGCTTCTAGTGATAACCGAAACATCTCTGGATCAGCGTTTTCAAGCTGTAAGGGGCTGTAGAGGAACCGTCCGATCGGCTGCTCATGCGCCTGCCGAGCAATGTCCTTGGCAGTTGCCCAGTCCCGTCGTGCGGCATCCAGCACACGATTCACGATTTCGCGCTCCTTGAGCAGCACGTTTGTCCAAAACCAGACACGCTCAATAATGACGCTGAGCGCCAGAATCGAGAGAAAAAGCAAAGGCAGGATAGTCACTCCGCCCTTTTGAAAGATCTCCGCAACATTCACAGTCTGTCTTACCCTCTTTAGGTTCCCTGCCTCAGATTGTCGCTCAACTTTGTGCGTAAATTTGGGGCTACTCAATTTTAGGGATTTAGACCCTCATTCAAGCAGACTGACCAAACTTCAGTCAAAATTAAGCAAAATGTTGCAGTTTGAGTCTAAAAGTTGTCAGCAACAAATAAGCCTTTGGTAGATGTAGGGATATGCAGCGCTGGGGTTAACTAAGGAATGTGGTGATCCTTTTGCACTTGAGCGTGGGCAACGCCAACACCCTAGCCGTACTCCAGCCCTCCAACAAACGGGAGGATATCCCCACCAGCATTCCTTTAAGCGATCTGTCAAGATTTAAATGTAATCGGAGGAGAAACATCAATGAAAGACTCAGTTTCAGGTTGGTATCGCAACGTCATTCGCAACCCTAAGTATCGCTGGTGGATCATTGGCGGTTCACTACTGTACCTACTTAGCCCCTTTGATATTTCCCCAGACTTTATTCCCGTCGTGGGCTGGATTGACGATGGTTTGATTGCTACTCTATTGATTGCTGAGCTGTCAACCTGGGCGCTTGAGCGGTTAAAAGGTCGCAAGGACGAAGAGCCTGTTCAAACGGCTGATGCAGCAAGCTCAGGTTTCACGTCAGATACGAAAACCGTTGATGTCAATGCAGTCTCAGCAGAATAGGCACGCAGGCAGCAAGCTTAACAGAGCGATCGCCTCACCTCCAAATAGAAAAGTCAAAAGCAGGAGTTCACTGGTGAATCCCTGCTTTTGACTTTGGTGCTGTCGACCAAGTATGGCTCCAGAAAGCAGTAGGGTCGCTCCTTTCTGCCGCTATACGGATGCCACAGGCTCTTTTGCCAAAAACGCCTCTAGTTCTGTCAGAGCATCGGCATCGACCTTCGTCTGCATTGGGCAGAACTTGGGACCACACATGGAGCAGAACTCAGCCGTCTTGTAGATATCGGCAGGCAGGGTCTCGTCGTGATATTCCTTAGCCCGCTCAGGATCGAGCGACAGCTCAAACTGGCGGTTCCAGTCGAAGTTGTAGCGAGCTTAGGAAAGCTCGACATCCCGATTGCGTGCCCCTGGTCGATGCCGTGCAATATCCGCTGCGTGAGCGGCAATTTTGTAAGCAATCAAACCATTGCGAACATCTTCGGCATTCGGCAAACCTAAATGTTCTTTGGGCGTGACGTAGCACAGCATTGCCGTACCGTACCAACCCGCCATTGCTGCACCGATCGCGGACGTAATGTGGTCATAGCCAGGCGCAATGTCTGTCACCAGCGGACCGAGAACATAGAAGGGTGCTTCCGAACATTCCTCCATCTGTTTCCGCACGTTGAACTCAATTTGATCCATCGGTACATGCCCAGGACCTTCTACCATCACCTGCACATCATGCTCCCAGGCTTTGCGGGTGAGTTGCCCTAGCGTTTTAAGCTCTGCTAACTGCGCGGCATCTGAGGCATCGTGCGTGCAGCCTGGACGGAGCGAATCGCCCAAACTAAAGGAGACATCGTAACGCTTGAAGATCTCGATGATGTCCTGGAAATGGGTGTAAAGGGGATTCTGCTTGTGATGGTGCAGCATCCACCGTGCAATAATCCCACCACCGCGCGAAACAATCCCAGTTAAGCGATCGCGTACCAGAGGCAGGTGCTCAATCAAGATCCCTGCATGGATCGTCATGTAGTCAACGCCCTGCTGCGCGTGCTTCTCAATGATGTGTAGAAAATCGTCGGGGGTGAGCTTTTCGATCGTGCCGTGTACACTCTCTAGCGCTTGATAGATGGGTACAGTACCGATCGGCACAGAAGAGGCATTGATGATTGCTGTGCGGATTTCATCCAAATCGCCGCCGCCAGTTGTTAAATCCATCACGGTATCAGCACCATACTTCACTGCTAAATGCAGCTTATCTACCTCTTCTTGCAGGTTAGAGGTGTTGGGAGATGCCCCAATATTCGCGTTGACTTTGCATCTAGAGGCAATGCCGATCGCCATTGGCTCTAGATTGGTGTGATTGATATTCGCAGGGATGATCATGCGACCCCGCGCCACCTCATCGCGAATCAACGCGACGGGAAGGCTTTCTCGCTGCGCCACGTACTGCATTTCTTCCGTGAACAAGCCCTGACGGGCGTAGTACATCTGGGACACATTGCTCTGTCCACGCCGCTTGGCGACCCATTCTGTCCGCATATTCCATTCCTCAGATAAACAGCTTCCCTCCGCTGGTATTACCCAGGCTCAGGTTCTAAGGGACTATCTCAGCCTGCATCCGCAGGCACCCCTAGCTTGGCTGTCATTCTATCATCACTGTGCGGTGACGAGGTTGGGCAGGCACAAAAACGGCGTTTGTAGCAGTGGTAAAGTTTCCTGTCCTGTTTAAGCCTTTGTTGTAAGGCGCTTTTTCAACAGCAGGCGGTTACTGGTCACCTTCACGTTGACTGGCTTGGTTGCCCGGTCTGTCGCTTCAAAGCGAGGCGGCGTGTAAACGCCAACCTTTTGCTTTAGTAGCAACCAGAAGAAGGGTAAGTCCTCGACAAGATAGCGCTTCCAGAGACGCTGAGGGTCGCAGTAAATTCTAAATAACCACTCTAAGCCCAAATGACTCATCCATTTGGGTGAACGTTTGAGGACACCTGCTTCAAAGTCGATCGTGGCACCAACTGCCATAAAAATCTTGACGTGGTGAAGCTTGTGTTTGTACTTGTAGATCCACTTTTCTTGCTTAGGCGCGCCAACGCCTACTGCGAGCACTGTTGCTTTGGACTGATTAATCGTCTCAATGATTGCCAAGCATTCCTGCTCATTGCTCTCAAAACCAAACGACGGCGAGTGAGACCCCACCACAATCTCTCTATTCACTCTTTCGTTAATTTTGCTTTTAGCTTTTTCAGCAATGCCCTTAGCACCACCAAGCAAGAACACAGTCATGCTCTCGTTGCGTTTGTGAAACTCACAGAATCTTGGAAAGAAATCAGAGCCTGAAACCTTCTCTTTGAATGGCGTACCCAAGAGCCGAGATGCATACATCAAAACCTGGCTATCGCAAACTTTGTAGTCTGCAAGGGTGTAGGCTCTGAGAAAATCTGGGTCTTTTTGCAGCTTCATTAAGTGATCAACGTTTGGAGTAAGCACCACGCCGCTATGAAGCTGGTCGAGCAGTTCACGCATTGACAGGTTATCAATCGAAACGTTGAGCATACTAATCTTACTGAGTTCGCCATCGCCCTGTAAGCTTTTGAGTTCGTTGAGCTTTGTTTGAGTGGCAAGCGCTTCTTCTAAAGCTCGCCTGTCAATAACCCGATCTTCCAGTAGAACTTCTCCCAGTAGTTGCCAACCCCGTACTTCGGCTTGCTGACGCTGTTTCTGTAGGGCTTGCTCGAGCTGGCTCTGACTAATCAAACGCCTTTTCAGAAGAATAGAGCCTAAAGAGTTTCCAGTCATTTTCTTCAAAATTAATTTATGGAGCCGTCAGCTTGTTAAAATCAGGTCGCTCAAAGCTCTTAACTAAATTCCTGAATCAAAAGCAATCGTTTCTGTAAGGAAACCTCTAAGAATCGATAGCAGGAACTTTGATGTGTAAAGCACGTTGGAAAACGTGCTTTACACATAAGTGCTAGAAGGCGACTTCGTCAGAGAGAAGTCTCGTTACCAGAACGAAAACTGTTTTGGGTTGGACTGCAATAGACTCAATATAAAGTGCAGCAAACGAACCGAGCCGCCATAGCTTGACGGCTTCACAGAAAAATCATTTGCAGCGTTGTAATATTAAGCTCTATGCCACTTTCCGCCGATGACTAATTAAAGAGACTTGCAGGCAAAGACCGATGTGGCTGCTTTACCCACGTCTAGCAATAGAATAACCAATAGCGACTGCGCGCTCATGTGCTTATCCTTACAGAAAGTTTATTAATTTTGCGAAGGCTTACAATATTTGTAAGGTTAACGCCAGACCGGAAATGATCTTGCTTGACTGAAGCTCTACAGCACTGCGGTTAAGCTAACGACTGCCACGTCCTTCTGGGCGACATGCTGGCATCGCTTGTTCACTGAGCGATCTTCGGATTACGTTTAAGGGTTTGCCTTTAAGTCTTTTATGGGTCACTCCTTGCTTTAGCTTGGTGTTAGTCGCGATAGACCATCGCTTTATGCTCTTTTTGTGCCAGCTTCTATGTCAGTTTCTACAATTACGGTCACGGTCAAGCTCTTTGCAGCGTACCAGGAAGCCTGCGGTGTCTCAGAAATTCAAATGGACGTTGGTAGCGGTGCAGCGGTTGTGGCTGTGCGCGATCGCCTGATTGCTGAATATCCTCAGTTAGCCCAGTGGCGTGACCTGACCCGTTTTGGGATTAATCTACAGTTTGTGGCACCGGATGCTGTGATGCAGGATGGAGATGAGATCGTTCTTATTCCTCCAGTCAGTGGTGGCTAAAGGACGCAAGTGATGGTCTGCCACCTCAAGCTTGAAGCTGTAGATGGTTAAACATTGCTGAGTGGTTAGGCGTGGCGATCGAGGGCTAACTGCACCAAGCGATCGACCAGGGCTGGAAAAGTAATACCGCTAGCTGCCCAAAGCTGAGGGTACATGCTGGTGGCTGTAAATCCTGGCATCGTGTTGATTTCATTGATGAAGACCTTGCCAGTCGCTTCGACGTAGAAGAAGTCTACCCGTGCGAGACCGGCTGCGTCGATCGCGGTAAAGGCCTGGATTGCCATTGTCTGAATTTGCGTAGCGATCGACTCTGGCAAGCGGGCGGGAATGAGCAGACCCGCTTTACCTTCGGTGTACTTGGTTTCGTAATCATAGAAATCGCTTTGATACGTAATTTCGCCCACGATCGACGCTTCTGGCTGATCGTTACCCAGCACAGCACATTCGACCTCGCGTGCGACTACGCCTGCTTCGACAATGAGGCGGCGATCGTAGCTGGCAGCGCTGTCTAGAGCGGCTTCAAGCTGTGCGCGCGTTCTGACTTTAGAAATGCCAACCGATGAACCAAGGTTGGCAGGTTTGACGAAGCAGGGGTAGTCAAGTGCGGCTTCAAGCTCGTCACACAACTTGGGATAGACGCAAGGATTCGACCAAACTTGAGAACGGCTGACTGCTTTGTACTTGACTTGAGGCAATCCGGCTTGCGCAAACACCATTTTCATGGCGAGTTTATCCATCCCGATCGCAGACCCCAGAATGCCAGAGCCAACGAAGGGCACTTGCATCAATTTCAGTAGCCCCTGAACCGTACCATCCTCACCGTTGGGACCGTGCAGCACGGGAAACCAAACGTCTACAGCAGAGGCGGTTGGTGGTAAAAGCCAGCGAGCAGACGGTGCGGTGGGCTGATCCAATGACAATGGCTGACCCGATGCCAGAACCTGCTGGGCGATCGCGCCGTCACACCACTGACCATTTTTTTGGATGTAGAACGGTAAGAGTGTGTAGGCAGCCTGGTTCGAGCTGGTGCTGAACGCTTGCGCGATCGCACGTGCTGAGGCGATCGAAACCTCATGTTCTCCAGAGCAGCCTCCAAACAGTAGCCCGACGCTTCGTGTTGTCATGAAACCAATGCCTTAACTGGTGCAAGCCGCTTGTCTTGACTTGAGGTTGTGGACGTTGGACGATCGCACGTTTCAGTGAATGCTTACCGTGTTTGTGTTCCATTTTTGAGGTTTAACGTCTGCCGCCGTTTAGCAGCACCTCTAACCAGCCTCTCAAGTTCTCGGCTCAGCGCTTATAGGCTCTCATGGTATACCCAATAGACTTCCTTGCCAAACAGCTTTTAAGACGTATCGCTACTGCTTGCAGTGCTCAAAGCACGATGTAGATTTCTTGCAGTGCTGCGTAATTCAAGAAAGACTGATAGTATACAAACTATTGATCTACTACGTGTTGCACCAGCAGGTTCACCGTTAAGTTTGCTTCAAGTTTGGGTATTGTTAGAGATGGGTGTGGTTGGATGTTTTAGCGGCGGCTCTACCAGCTTCGGCTTTATTGATTTAGTCAGCGTGGCATGAGCACGACAGGCGTAACCATTACCTCCCCCAAATCACTATGGAACGGCGATCGCTTGCCAAGAATAGAGCATCTGAAATTGAGATTTATGTCGAGGTTCACAACCGTCAGGGTCTGATGCTGGCGGAAGCGCATCAGTATGATGATGCGATCGCTTGCTATAACCGTGTACTGCGACTGAGAGAAGACGACTTCACTGCCTGGTATGGTCGCGGTGCCGCACTGGCGAACCTGGGACAATATCGATCGGCGCTACTTAGCTTTGACCGAGCGATCGCGGCTGATGCCTGCCGCCACGAAGTATGGACGTTTCGTGCCGTTGTTCTGATTCATTTAGAACGATATCAGAATGCTTTGGCAGACTGTGAGCAAGCGCTGGCACTGCATCCAAATCACTGGGAGGCGCTCACCTTTCGCGGTGTCGCGTTCTATTATCTGGGGCAGTATCAGCGTGCTTATGAGAGTTACGATCGGGCGACTGGACACGTGATGCAACGGTGGAACCCTCTAGCACCCTTGAAAAAACTGTTTCGTCAGTGCTCAAACGCACCAAGCTCAATGAATGACTCAGGGTTGAGTTAAAACCTTTTGTCATTAGCTTTAAGCCGATTGCAGTAGTTGTAGCAGCACGTTGCGGTAGATGATGCGACCCTTCGCGTTGAAGTGAACCCCGTCGCTGGTCAGGTCTTCTCGAAGTGCCTGTCCTTGATACAACGGCTGTAGTCTACCGTTGAGCAAGATGACTTGTTCGCTGGTAGCAACCTGTTGCAGCAGACCATTGATTTCGTTGACACGGGCGATCGGTCCTGCTACATCAATATTTTTGCTGGCGGCGAGGGTGGAGTAAAAGGCGGGCAACAAGACAATGCGCGTCGCTTGCAGTTGCCGACTGAGCGCGATCGCCTGCCGCATGTTGTTCGCAAACTGCTCGTTACTAATCAAATACTCAGCATCGTTGGTGCCCATCGCAATGATGACCTGACGGCAGCGAGCCCCTGCCATCCATTCTCGCCGAAGCTGTTCGATGAGCGACACACTGCTCATGCCGCTGAGCGCAAAATTGAAGGTTCGATCGCCCAGCGTATTGCCCAAGCCTGACGTAATGGAATCGCCAAACACGCAGTTGTTGTACTGCTGGTTGCGGGTAATGTTGAGCCGATACTGCACCTCGTCCTGCCACCAGGGAATGGCGGTGACGTTATCCGGTTTGGGCTGTCCACTTGCCAGCGCGACTAACGGACTCATATTTCCGGGTGCGCGTAGTGCCTCTCGCCATTGCTCGAATAAGCCAGCTTGAAAGACGATCGTCAGCAGTGTCGCCAGGAGAGCCATGTTTAAGTAAAGCGAACCTTTAGTCAACCAACGATTCATTGTGATTTCACCAAATGAGCTAACGCTTGGGCAACCTGAGCACAAACATTTGTCCAATCATGAGGACGTGGCTGGCGAAATAATTGTGCCGTCGGATACCAGGGACTGTCTTGACGCTGCTTTAACCAACGCCAGTCAGCAGCATACGAGAGTAGCACCCAGACAGGCTTCGCCATTGCGCCTGCTAAATGAGCCACAGCAGTATCGACAGAAATGATCAGATCGAGCGTGGCGATCGCCGCTGCTGTATCGGCAAAGTCATTGAGACGATTGCCCCAATGTTGAATCGGAAGGTCATGAACCTCGGATAACGACTCTACGCTATGTGGTCCTTTTTGCAAACTATAAAAAGTCACTCCGGGCGTATGGCAGAAAATCCGGACTAGCTCTAGAGGACACGATCGCTCGTGATCGTTTAAGTGATTTGGGTCACCGCCCCAGACAATGCCTACCTGGAGTGGAAGACGGGATTGAGAGTGCAAGGCATCGCCTGGAGCGGAAAGCGTTCCTGTTTCTGCGTCTCTTTTGGGTGCAGCATAAAGATAGGGCACGATCGCTGGCACGGTCTCTAACGTGGTAGTGAACAGATAGGGCAGACTCAACACCGATGCTTGCACGTCAAACGCTGGCAATAGCGATCCTGCCGAAACGAGTGTGTCAATTCCTTGCACTGTCTCAAACAGCCGCAATAATGGTTCCTCGCATTCCACTATCACACGACCGCCTCGTTGCGCGACCAGAGGCGCATAGCGGATGTACTGTATCGCATCCCCAAAGCCCGATCCGGGTTCGGCATAGAGCAAGATGGACGCTCCGTTTAGCTCAGAGCCATCCCACGTGGGTTGCGTGAACGATCGCGTCGATCGTGCCAAACGCCAGGGGTCATACTCAGCAAAGCCATCCCGCAGATCTCCAGCGATCAGCTTGGCGCGAAGGCGACTGCCCTGAAGCTGAATGTTGTCAGGATGCAGCGTGATCGCGTGATCCAATAGAGCGATCGCCTCGTCTGTCCAGCCTTGTTCCTCTAGTGCTTCTGCCAAATTACGGTGAGCTTCTGCATCTCCAGGGGCGAGCCGCAACGCCGTTCGATAGTGTGCGATCGCCTGCTCAAAGTCCCCTCGCTCTTTCAGTGCGTGTCCCAGATTGCTATGGCCTTCCGGCAGGGATGAGTTTAACCGAATCGCCTTTTGATACCGCGCGATCGCCGCTTCCAGGCTGCCCTGTTTTTGCAGCGCTACACCTAAATTGATGTTGGCGTTGGGGTTTTCTGGATTGAGCCGCAGCACGGTTTGATAATGGGCGATCGCGGCTGTCAAATCACCTTGCTGCTGAAGCGCTGCGCCTAGATTGTTATGCGCTTCCAGGTAGTTTGGCTGTGCGGCGAGTGCCTGTTGGTAGAGGGCGATCGCACCAGCCAAATTACCGACTTGATGTGCCAGCAAGCCCAAGAGATAGAGCGCGTTTGCCTGATCGGGCTGTTGCTGCAACACGTCACGATACAGCCGCTCGGCTTCGGGCAAATGCCCCGCCTGATGCTGCTGCATCGCGCGGGTAAGAAGCTCAGAAAGGATTGTCATACGTGGAAGCAATGATTTTCACCACTATTGAACCCTGGAAAGCACGCAACGTAACGCGATCGCTGCATAACTACTAAGTAGACAAGCGCCATTCAAAGTCAATTTGTAGTCAATTTGTGTGGATCGGTTTCGGCTCCGCTCAACTCACTGAGAGTTCTGGCTTTGGGCGTTGAGCGGAGTCGAAACGCCTCTTACAGTCAATGCCGTTCACCTACTGACCGCAGTAAAACGGTTAAGAACGCTACGGCGGTTGTCTGACCAAACTTTCCACACGGTTCACCAAACAGTTTGCAATCAAACAGTATGAGTGCTATTCTATAGGTAGATTGTACGACTTAGTACAGTATTAGAGCAAACGAAACGACTTCAGTCCGTTGCAAACACTTACACAAGGAGATTCTCAAATGAGTACCGACCTGAAAACGACCTTTGAAGACATCAAAAACCAAGTTTTGCAAGGCAAAGCGATGGATGTTTTTGAGCACTACTATGCCGACGATGTGGTGATGCAGGAGAACGATCAGCCGCCAACCGTTGGCAAAGAGGCGAATCGTCAGCGAGAACTGGAGTTTTTCTCAAAGCTGACTGAGTTTCGTGGGGCGGACGTGAAAAGCGTTGCCTATGGCGATGATGTGATTATTTCTGAATGGTTTTTGGACTATACCCATGCCGATTGGGGGAAGCGCACCTACGATCAGGTTTCTGTCCAAAAATGGAAAGATGGCAAGGTTGTTTATGAACGGTTCTATTACGCTAGCTAGAGCGATTGGTTGAGACGTTAGACGCGCGATCGCCCCATTACTTCGGGAGCGATCGCGCGTCTCCAGTAACGATGGCTAACATTCACACCACTCCCCTAAATCCCATGACTCTTCCCAATCACCCAACTACGGCGGAAGAAGCGCGATAAAGACGATTCCTCTAGGGTGAGGCAGATCGGGCGACCGTGAGGGCAGGTACGAGGGTTGCGGGTTTGCTGCCACTGATTGAGCAGAGTTTGCATGTCGTGAAGGGTGAGCGGTGTGCCGTTGCGAATGGCGCTACGACAGGCTGTAGCGACCTGTGCCGTTTGCAAATCTCCGCCTAAGCTGAGTTCTAAAAGCGCTTCTGAGCAGTCGTCTCGCTGTGCTAATGCGGCTGGAGCCGATCGCACCATCCAGACAGTCTCGCCAAACGGTTCAACGTCTAATTCCAAGCGTTGCAGTTGCTCCACCTGAGCGACGGAGAGTTGGTGCAAAATGACGGCAGGTTCTAAGGTCACGAGGTGCCAGCGATCGCACAACTGTTCGTAGAGCACCCGTTCATGGGCAATGTGTTGCTCAACCAGCCAAACGCCAGTAGGATGCTCAGCGAGGATGTAGGTGTTGTGGACTTGGGCAAGGGCGCGGAGGGGTGAGGGGTGAAAAGAGTTTTGAGTTTCGAGTTTTGAGTTTTGAGTTTTGTCACCATCAATGACGCTTTGCGCTTCTGACTGACTTCTGACTTCTGACTCTTGAATACTTCTCGCGCCATAGCCACCCTCAGCCTCAGCCGTTTTCAACAGTGTCCCGGCTCGTTGGGAGTAGAGAGTGTCTGAGAGGTTGATGGGACTGAAACGGAGTGCCTGGTCGATCGCGCTAGCAACTTGTTCTCGCCAATGGCTGAGATGATGCAGGTAAATTTCGGACTTGGCAGGATGGCGGTTCCAGTCGATTTGCTCCGGGGGCACCTGCAGATGCACAAGGCAAATAGGGAAGCGATCGCGTGGTACTGTCTGCCGAAAGCTTGCCAGGATGGTTTGCTCTAACTCTGGCACGTGGACGAAGCGCCCGTTGAGTGCGACGCGAATCCAATCGGGTCGGTGGCGATGGCAGCGATCGGGCAAGCCGAGGAGGAGGTAGAGGGAAGGATGAAGGATAAAGGATGAAGGATGAAAGGAATTTTGATGTTCTTTAGTCTTTAGCCTTAATCCTTTATCCTTTTCAAAAGTAGTGACTTCTAGCGTCAACTCCTGCAAGTCTCCTGTGTGGACATCGCGCAGAATTTGCGGCAGGATTTGCATTGCAGTGGTGCCAGCCCAGAGGTGAAACCAGTCACGATCGCGATTGGTTTCGCTGCGAGTGTCGGTCTGTTGCACCTGCCAGGTGACATGCGGGTGACAGAGCGCGAGTTGCTGAATAGTCGTCTGAACGGCGCGCATCTGCTGAGCGAGAGGCGGTAAACCCTGACGACGAGCTGTCCAAGTGCCAAAAAGGCGATCGACCGTAACGACTGTGCCAGGGGCGATCGCAACAGGTTCCATCCGCAGCGGTTCTCCCTGAGCGTTGTAGCTTACTTGCCAGCCTTCGTCAGACCCCATTGGACGACTCAAAATTTCTAGCTCAGCGAGTTGCGCGAGGCTGTGCAACGCCTCGCCACGAAAACCAAGACTGGTGATCTTCCAGAGATCGTGGCTGTCTCGAATTTTACTGGTGCTGTGAGGGGCTGCGGCTTGCTTCAGGTCTGTCAAGCTCATGCCCACGCCATTATCGGCAACGCGAAGCCGCCACTGTTCAGGCGACAACAACATAGTGATACGGGTTGCACCTGCATCCAGCGCGTTTTCTGCCAACTCTCGCACCACTGCTGCCAGGGAGTCGATGACTTCGCCTGCTGCAATGAGATGCACAACCTCGACTGGTAGAGTCTCAATCCCAGATGCCATACCTTTAGTGTAAGAGACAGTGATCTAAACAGGTTTGAGTTGAGTTTTGAAGCCCTAAAGTCTAAAGTCTGAAATTTAGACTCGTCTTGACTGGTAACAGGCTGCTAAGCATGCCTGTGCCAACGCGACGCATCGCACGACCGAGAATGGCATCAAAGGGCAGTTCGCCTGCCAGCAGTTGGGTGGCAATGTGAGCGGCTTTGGCATTCTTAACCCCGTATTGGTAGAAAATTTTGGGGTATTGATAGAAGAAGTAGGCAAGCCTTCGGGCAGCATCGAAACTGCCGGCGAATTCATCATGGATGCGATCGCTATAGGCTGTCGTTGTGCCATCAATCACGCAGGTTGCCGCAATGATGCCACTCTTGGCTGCGTGTAAAATGCCGTCGCCAAAGGCTGGGTTAATCAGTCCAGCGGCATCGCCTACAAGCAGAATGCGCCCATCCGCTGTATTAAGTGGCTCTTTACCACCCCAGAGCGGCAGGGGGTGAGCATGAAATTTCATTTGTGCGCGATCGTACGGGACTTGAAGCGCCTCTAGATAGTTGAAGATTGCCTGCCGCAACTCTTCGCGGATTTGGTGGTCTCTGCGAGCATCTTGACGATGAGGACGAAACAACCCAGCACCGACATTTAAGTGATCAGCTTTGGGGAATATCCAGGCATACCCGCGTTTGACGGCACCGTATTCTAAATGAGCTACTTCCGGTCGCAAGTCAGGGTGCCCGGTGCCCCACTCGTGCGGAAACTCGACTTCCATCCCCAGCGCGATCGTCTGCTTCTGACGGAGCTTCGCTGCCTTTGCCGTGATGCCATTCGCGCCATCTGCACCAATCACAGTGCGTGCTGTTGCGATTAAGGTGTCACCCTTGCTGAGATCGCCGTTTGGTTTGATTGCTTGGGCACGGACACGGACACAATCATTCTCTACCTCTACAGAGCGGACTGCCAGCCCATCTCGTAATTCTGCGCCTGCCTGTACCGCTCTCTGTGCCAACGCATTGTCAAACACAGAGCGCTGCATCATCCAGATTGACAGCGGGCGATCGACACCCGGCGGATTAATGGCAGCCAGGTACGGATCACCAAACTTCCAGGTTTGCCGCAGAGAGATCACGTTAGCTTCGACAAATGCCTCCGGCGCTAATTCGTGCAGCAGGGATTGCATCACCATCGGTGTGCCGCCGCCACAAGTTTTATGGCGCGGCAAGGTGTGCTTTTCAAGCAACGCAACTTTTAGACCCGCTTGAGCCGCTGTCGCCGCTGCCAGCGCTCCTGCTGGTCCCGCACCGCACACAATGAGGTCGTAGTTCAACACCAGTTCCTTCTCGCTAGACACTTACTCCAGTTAACACTACGCCGTGTGGCAATGGGGTAGAAGCGCGAGCAAGAGGGACACTTCGATGGCTACTGTGCAGGTCATCATCAAGGGAAACTGCATAAGGGGAGAAATTTGTAAATGTTTCAGCACAAATTTTTGCAAATTGTAAATTAACTTGTTACATTGCAGGTATCGCTGGCACTGACTCCTCATGCACCACATCTTCGGTATCATTCCCATTCCACCGCCCTTGCAGGCACGATCGCTGGTTTACGATCTCAAAGCTCGTCTCGATTGGGGTAACCCTGCGCTGACGATTTTGGATGTTCGCGATCGCCGTCTTTTTAATGCCAGCCATATCTCAGGCGCGCTTTCTATGCCTGTGGATGAACTGGTCGATCGAGCGCTCACAAGTCTGCCGCTCAGCCGCGATCTCTACATCTATGGCGAAACCGATGAAGAGAGTGCTGAGATTGCGAATCAGCTTCGTGCAGTGGGCTATTGTCATGTTTCTGAGCTTCGGGGTGGGGTCTCCGCTTGGAAAGCCGTCGGTTTTCCGATCGACTCAGTGCTAGAAGCTGCTTAGGCGTTGCTGAGCAAGATGAGTTGATGAGGGTTCAGCCATGCTGCATCCCTTCAGCCCCAAAATCAGCGTGTTCAGCAACTTACAGCCATTTTCACGTGGGTAAATCACAGATACTTTGTAGAGTGCTTGGCAATGCCAAGCCGCTCGGTAACGGTGTGGCTGATGCAATTGCAAACGGCTGTAGATCTAGCCAGAGATGGGAGACGCGGTGAGCTTGCAGTTATAAAGTTGAGTGGTTCGGCTTATACCGCCAAACTTAGCTTGTTTATCAAAGCGTGTTCTCATGTGCGGACGGTTTAGCTTAACTCAATCGGTAGAAGCGTTTGCTGAAGCCTTTCAACTGGACGCATTGCCTGAGTGGACACCACGCTACAACATTGC
>JACMKO010000226.1 GCA_014380065.1 Leptolyngbya sp. ES-bin-22
AGTTGAAGAAAGGGCGTACGAGCCAGCAGAGGCTCTCACGTTGCTTAAGGAAACCGCTACAGCCAAGTTTTCAGAGTCTGCTGAAGCGCATATTCGTCTGGGAATTGACCCTAAATACACTGATCAGCAGTTGAGAACTACGGTTGCCCTGCCAAAAGGTACGGGTCAAGTCATTCGGGTGGCGGTCATTGCCCGAGGTGAAAAGGTGGCGGAAGCAGCAGGTGCAGGCGCTGACCTTTCGGGTTCGGAAGAGCTGATTGAAGATATTCAAAAAGGCATGATGGATTTCGACGTGCTGATTGCCACGCCGGATATGATGCCAGCGGTGGCGAAACTGGGGAGACTGTTAGGCCCTCGTGGTCTGATGCCATCGCCCAAGGGAGGAACGGTTACGTTTGACGTGCCTCAGGCGATCGCCGAGTTCAAAGCTGGTAAACTAGAGTTCCGAGCCGACAAAACGGGCATTGTTCACGTTATGTTTGGCAAAGCAAGCTTCTCTGCCGAAGATTTGCTGATCAACCTCAAGGCGCTACAAGAAACCGTCGACCGTAACCGTCCTTCGGGCGCAAAGGGGCGCTACTGGCGCACAATGTTTGTTGCTGCTACTATGGGGCCTTCCATTGAAGTAGATATCAACGGCCTGCGTGACATGAAGCTGGGTGATGTTGCTTCGACTTGATGCGTTGATGTCCATGTTTGCTGATTGCTAGAGGCACCGTAAAGAGCCATAAAATTTTCACAACTGAATCTCTAAGCCAGAGACAGCAGGAGCTAATCGCTTAATCGCCTGCCGAGGTTTATCTAAACTTCAATTGTTAACCACAGCTATAGCTGGGTTGGCGATCGCAGTAGATATTACCCCGGCATCATGTCCGGGGTTTTTTATCGATCACGGAGGAAAACTGCTTCAGCAGACTTCGGTCGTAAATTTCTGGACGAGGCTGGGAAACGATTTAGCTCTCAAAAGAAGTTTAGTGAAAAGACAGGTTTGATGATTTTGTACCCGGTTTAAGGAGGTGAGATACGTATGGGTAGAACGCTAGAAAATAAGCAGGCAATTATTGCTGAGCTGAAGGAAAGTCTGAGCGCGTCGCAGATTGCTTTTGTGATCGACTATCAGGGCTTAACTGTAGCCGAGATTAGTGACCTGCGGACGCGGCTGCGTCCAAGTGGCACAGAATGTAAGGTTACCAAAAACACGCTGATGCGGATTGCCGTGGAGGATAGCCCTACATGGAAACCAATCACCGAGTTTTGCAAAGAGTCTTCTGCCTTTTTGCTAGTCAAAGGCGATATCGGTGGCGCAATCAAGGCGTACCAGGACTTTCAAAAAGTCTCCAAGAAAACCGCAATTCGCGGTGGAGTCATGGAAGGGCGGGCTTTGTCTGAAGACGATGTGAAGGCGATCGGAGATTTGCCATCGAAAGAACAGCTGCTGGCTCAGGTGGCAGGTGCCCTCAACGCCGTCACGACCAAGGTTGCTGTCGGCATCAAGGAAGTTCCGTCATCGCTGGCTCGTTGTGTGCAGGCGATCGCCGATAAAGATCAAGCCGCCTGACGTTTGGCTGGTCGCTTGATCTAGATATTGGCCACAGGTCAATAGCCGATGTTTGAAACTGTTTACGCTATCCAATTCAATTCAACCTAGAGGAGATCCTCCATGTCTGCTGCTACTGATGAAATTCTCGAAAAACTTAAGACGCTGTCCTTGCTAGAAGCGGCTGAACTCGTCAAACAAATTGAAGAAGCCTTTGGTGTAACCGCAGCAGCTCCTGCTGGTGGCATGATGATGATGGCTCCTGCGGCAGGTGCAGCGGCAGCCGAAGAAGTTGAAGAGCAAACCGAATTCGACGTCATTTTGACCGAAGTTCCTGCCGACAAGAAGATCGCTGTACTGAAAATCGTTCGCGAGTTGACCGGTCTAGGTCTAAAAGAAGCGAAAGATGTCGTGGAATCAACACCCAAGGCTATCCGCGAAGGTGTACCCAAAGAAGCTGCCGAAGAAGCCAAGAAAAAGCTGGAAGAAGCCGGCGGCAAAGCGACTGTCAAGTAGTTTCTACAGAGCAGGTTGGCATTCAGTCAACCTGCTTAAACAAGAGCGCATCCCAACACTACAACGAGTTTTTCTTGGCACCTAGACAAAAGTCGGAAACCAGGAACTTAAGCTCTTTTGTAGTTTAAGGGGATGCGCTTTTTTTACTGCCGTCTTGCCTTATACGTGTGAAAACTTTGAAACACGCCTACCGTTTCAAACGTGTAAGCCGGAAGCAGTTGAGGTGAAACAAATTGTCGAATATCGCGGGGTAGCAGGTCATACGCCGAAAGATTGGTCGTGTAAAGACTAAGGAATAAAAAATTGCTTTGTTCTGTGTTTTGAGTGATTAGTTTCCGGATGTCAGCCTGATTTTCTTTCAGCAATTCAACACACTGATCTTGTAAGTTGTTGCCCAGAATGTTTGGAGCTTGGGGACAAACATTATCGTTGAGGTAGAGCGTTAGGCGCTCAGTAGCATATCGGTTATAGGCTGGTTTAGTAGGGTTGGTAAGAGCCAAGGCAACTCCTAAACCAGTGAGTGCCAGAACTGATAAATACAGGGCAATTCTCTTGTATTTCATAATTGTTTCGTGAACCCGTTTAAGCTATTGATTCTGAGTAATCTGAATGTTTTTTATTGGGTAAAGTTTATGGGTAAAGCCAATCTGTTTCAGCGCTCTTGTCGTCGTATGTTTACTATTCATCAGAGTTATTGATCTGGTTCATGTAAAATCTTGATCCAATCGCCGTCGACTGTGGCGATCGCCCGTCCGGGTAGGGAATCGGTTCGGGTACGGTTAGGCGCTTGCAGTAGAGCCACCAGTTTTTCAACCTGCTCAAAACTGGGAGTCTGAGGCAATACCTGATGCAAAAACTGACGTATCACGCGGCGCTGCAGCGCCAGCGGCGCACCCTTTAGCACTCGACGGCTAAGGCGAGGCGGGTCTGGCTCGGTTGCGGGGCTAGCTTGCTGTCTCAAAGTGCTGGCAGTTTTTTCCAAGAAATCTACCTCTGCCCGCAGCAGCTCTGCTGTTTGCGCCAGCGATTGCTCTGTCTGTGGATTAAAGTGAGCTTTTAGATAGGGCAGTAGCTCTTGACGAATCCGGTTGCGGGCGTAGTGTAAGTCATCGTTAGTCGAATCTTGCCAAACTTGCAGGTCACGCTCTTGGCAAAACGCAGCCGTTTCGCTGCGCCACGTCTCTAGCAGTGGACGCACCAGTCGCACATTTGGCAGCAGTTCGCGCTGCCAGGTCATCGCCTGAAGCCCATCGGCACCACTGCCACGAATCAAGTTGTAGAGTAACGTTTCGGCGCGATCGCTACCCGTATGTCCAGTAACAACGGCAGTATATCCCTTTTGTTGAGCGATCGCCCCCAGCACGCCATAGCGCCACTCGCGCGCCGCCGCTTCACTAATCACATCTGTATTAGCCGTGGCTTGGTGGTAGGGCACCTGCCACAGAGTTGCCAATTCATACACATACTGAGCGTTAGCCTCTGCATCAGTACGCCAGCGGTGATTACAATGGGCGATCGCCAGTTCCCATCCCCACTTGGGCTGCAAATCGAGGAGCAGCCGAATTAGACATAGCGAGTCTTGCCCCCCTGACACCGCGACCAGTATCCGCTCGCCCTGCTTGAATAATTGCCGCTGCCGGATCGACCGATGCAACCGCGCGTGCAGCAGCGTCCACGGCAAAAAATCAGGCATAGGAGAAAGGCAAAATTCAATCCAACCTACAAAAAAGATTTGAGAGATTTGTCAGTCAACCAGAGCGGTATCATTTTTACAAATCCTAACGAGTGAGCTAATAGTCATTTTCATTAGGTTCGCGATATGCCTCGTATACCTCATCGCGACGCGAATAAATTTCTTCGCGAGTGGGTCGATCTTCAAGACTCGCTCGCCGGGGACGTTCTTCTCGCAGCAGTTTTTGCGTTTCTGGAAAAAACTCTAGCCGAATTCTGACCCGACCCCGCTGCCAACCCTGATTGGCAAACCGCAGCACTTCACACCGTAACCCTTCGCCAAACCAGCCTTCACACTCTTCTGACCACTCACCCTCGCGTTCACTAATCGC
>JACMKO010000227.1 GCA_014380065.1 Leptolyngbya sp. ES-bin-22
TCCAGTGCGAATGCGGATGATTTGATCCACTGGAGTAATAAAGATTTTACCGTCACCAATTTCGCCAGTGCGGGCAGCAACAATGATCTTCTCTACCACCATGTCGATTTGATCGTCTTCAACGACAATCTCGACTTTGAGCTTTTGCAAAAACTCAACGGTGTACTCAGAGCCTCGGTAGCGTTCAGTTTGTCCCTTCTGCCGTCCGAACCCTCTGACCTCAGAAACGGTCATACCAACGATGCCAGCATTGACTAATGCAATTTTGACTTCATCGAGTTTGAATGGGCGAATAATCGCCTCAACTTTTTTCAACTCCCCAACTCCTTATTTTTAGCGATGCGATCTTTTGTCTAGCAAGACACTTTCTATCACCGTCAAAAGCGTGTGTTTTGTAAACTAAGATACAATTTTCCAGTGGCATAACGTACCTTTTGGCAAAAGTATGATCAATGCGCTCCTGCGCTTTGACTAAGCTGCCCTGACCGCTTGACGTTCAGCGTGATGGCAGCAACGGACGCACTATTAAAAAACCTGTGCCAAATGCCGTGACAATAATGAAGCAAATGACGATCGCCAACCACCAGCCACCAGCTTTATCGGCGCTGCGCTCTGTTTGGGATGAATGTCGTGGCTTTGCTTCTTGTTCGGTGAAGAGACTAGGTGCAACGGGTCGAGGCTCTGGTCTTTCTGGAGCGATCGTGTCGGCAACATGAGATGGCACGGGAGGGGAATGCTGAAAGTGCAGCTCTAGCCCTTGCAGTGCAGAAGAGGATGCAGGTAGCGCTGACGTTGGCAGATGGGCATCAGCCACCTGGCGAAGTTGAAGAGCAGACTGCACAACCCGCTCAATTTCTACACGCAACTGCTGATTTTGCTGGGTCAACTGCTGGTTTTGCTGGGTCAGCGACTCCATTTTTGCCTGGGTCGCTTTCAGCTCAGTAGCAACTTCCCGATACAGCGAAATCGGTACTGATGGTGAACGTGGGGCTGGATTGGAAGAACCAACCGTTTGAGCCTTTCGCAGAGGCTGCTTGGCGTTTATTCTAGAGGTCATAAGTCTATGTCTGAACGCGAGAGTCGATAAGCTACGCTCACAATAGCCGCAATTAGAGTAATCGAAGCGAATTTCGTCAAGAAATTCGCAAAAAACTGAAAACATTTTCACGAACGACCATGAGCCATCCCGAAACGCAGTCCTTTTCTCCATCCGAAGTTGATACTCAAGCTCAGACCACTGAGGCAAAGTATGGTGAACGTCTGATTATTGAAGGCGAACTTATTACCTTCCCCAATCCTAGAATTGGACGACGGTACGATATTCGCATCACGCTACCGGAGTTTACGTGTAAGTGCCCGTTTTCGGGGTATCCCGATTTTGCGACGATTTATCTATCCTATGTGCCGAATCAGCGGGTGGTAGAACTGAAAGCCATCAAGATGTATATCAATAGCTACCGCGATCGCTATATTTCCCACGAAGAATCGGTCAACCAGATCCTGGATGATTTCGTTGCTGCCTGCGACCCGCTAGAGGTAACGATCAAGGGCGATTTCTTACCCCGTGGCAATGTGCATACGGTGATTGAGGTGGAACACAAGAGAGAAGCGTAGCGTTTTGAGATCATAGTGGGTATTCTCGAACGCTGCATCAGCATGACAACCTACGTCATAGCCTTCAGAAGCTAAACTTTTCGGCGTACTGCATGAAGTTGGAACAGACTTGTTTGGTCTGCTTCTAAAACTGACAAGTAGTAATCGTGCGTTTAGTTGCCGAGAAGTAAACAGACTTGATTAAACTAAATGTGCTGGGCGCTGTTAGCGATCGGCGATATCCTAACGTCAGTTTAGCTCTATGTCAGAGACGCTTCCTTCGCCCGATCGCTACCTGCAACTGCTTGACCAGATTGTACAAATGACCCTGAAGGGCAACATTCGATCGAAAGAACAGGTTTATCAACTGCTAATGGAAGGGGTCAGTACTGGCACTGGTGAACTCTTTGAGCGCTGCCTGCAACAGCAGGTTGATCGTGTGCAGGCACAGCTTAGTGCGGAGACTGATGAGTTGAAGCAAGCGAAGGCAGCCCGCAGCCGTAGGGCACTTCAAACGATTCAGGGCGAGTGGGAGCGCTGGCAGCAGCAGAATCAGGCAAGTGAAGCAATCGCCAGTGTCATTCAAAAAATCACCACAGCGGAGGCAACGCAACGACTGCCAGAATTTTTACGGGCGATCGACCCCAACCAGCCCCAGTGCCTCAGCACGACCCAACTTAAACAGCTTGCCAAAGTGCTTCAGCAGCAGGGCGACTCCAATAGCGACAGCGACGTGCAGCAAGAACTCTACCAGCTAGCGGCGGGAATCAATCGGGGGTTGGCATCGTGGGAGCGGGTTCAAGACCAGCTTGTGAGCTGGATTTATGATCAGGGTGAGACGCTAGGGTTTGCAGGTACATCAGCAAAGAGCGACCCGTGGACTGTGTGGTCTAAGCAACTCACGCATCCCCAACTGATTCAACTGTTTCGGGCGATCGCGCTTAATGAGTCCGTGAGCGAGTTCGCTGCCCGTATGTCTGCGCTGGACAGCAGCACATGGGTAGAACTGGTGATCCTCTTGCAATACATCCAGCAGGGGCTAGTTGCCTGGTTCGATCGCCTTGTCTACGATGCCAAAGTGGGTGCCAAGCTATCGATTTCCACGTTTCTAGCGTTTTCCATTCTTTGGTCACAGTTGGCGCGTGGGTTTGCTCAAGCAACTGCACTAAACGCCTTCCATCAAAGCCAATTTTCAGAAGGAGCCATTCAAGTCACGCTGCAAATTTTGCGATCGTTCGCTCAGCGTCCGTACTTTCCTCTGTATGGTGGGGTGTTTGCGTCTTTTCCAGGCAGCCAGTTGCGGAGCGTGGTAAATTACCTGGATGAACCGCTCAAACGGGCAGAAGGCACTCAAGAAAAAGCACGCATTCTGACGTTGATTGGCTCATCTGAACGGGCACAAGGGCTGCTCGATCGAGCCAAAAA
>JACMKO010000228.1 GCA_014380065.1 Leptolyngbya sp. ES-bin-22
ACGCCGTGTGACGACCTCGGTTATCAACGAAGTGCTGGAGGAAGCGGTTGGCTGGCACTCCCCACCGACCACACGCCAGGGTCGCCAGGGCAAGATTTACTATGGTACGCAGGTCAGTAGTCGCCCACCCGCGATCGCACTTTTCGTCAATGATCCCGCTCTGTTTAACGATAACTACCGTCGCTATATCGAAGGTCAGTTTCGTAAATCACTTGGCTTCGTTGGTACACCCCTTCGTCTCCTCTGGCGCGGTAAGAAAACAAGAGAGGTCGATCGCGATCGCGTGACTGCAAATCGGGCAACACGATAGAAGTAAAAAGGTAAAAGGCAAAAGTGAGGATTGAAAGATGGGAATGACAAGGAGGCATATCAAGTAAAGTCATTCTTTGGGACATGGTGATTGTAGGGAGTGGTTTCGAGAAGCCAAGAGACATTGGTGAACGAACGTTTAGCTTTGCAGTGCGGATTGTTAAGCTGTGTCAGCATTTGGATCAGAAGCCTGGAGTTAGTCGCACTCTTGCTAATCAATTACTGCGATCGGGTACATCGATTGGTGCAAATATTCAGGAAGCTCAAGCTGGGCAGAGTAAAGCTGATTTTATTAGCAAGAACGCGATTGCCCTCAAGGAAGCTCGCGAATCTCACTATTGGCTCAAACTTCTGGCAGCTACAGGCATCCTTCCCGAAGAGACGCTCAAGCCTCTCTATACTGAAGCAGACGAATTAATTCGCATTCTCTCTAAAATCATCGTCTCCAGCAAAAGCAAGACAATAAAGTAGTACTTTTGCCTTCTACCTTTTACCTTTTGCCTTCTTCATGGATCTCCTCCGCTCGCTCCCCCTGGGGCTATACCTCGAACAACCCATTACCTGGCTGCACCGACTCGATCCCCGGTTAAAGCTAGCGTGGTTGATGACGTTTCTGGCAGCGCCGCTGCTGGCAAATTCATTCTGGCGGGTGCTGCTGGCGGCATTGCTCGTTTTCCTTACAGTCATTGCCCTGATTCCCTTGCGCGTGTGGCGGCAGCAAATGGGTTGGCTGCTCGTGCTGAGCTTCCTGGTGTTTGCCTTAACCACGCTGCTACCCGATGGGCTAAAAACGCGACATCAGCCTCGCTTGCCAGTAGATGAGCTTGCCTTTGCACAGCAGCCAGCTAAACTGCCACCTGCATCCACGTCGCTTCCCTGGTACAATCCGCTGGGCGTTGGCAAGCCGTCTGCCTCACAACCCGCAGGTACGTCTAGCAGCTCTTCACCGCAGCCCACAGACTACCGCTATGTCTTATTCAAAAGTCGCTGGTTCACCATTACCAAGCGATCGATTGATGTTGCCATTCGCTACAGCACACTACTATTCACGCTAATCTATAGCACCAATCTTTTCTTACTAGTGACTGCGCCAGAAGAAATCACCGCCGCGATCGAAGATTGGATGTCTCCTTTACGCCGTTTTAACCTACCCGTGACTGAAGTTGCCCTCACGCTGACGCTCTCGCTCCGCTTTATTCCCCTGGTGCTGGAAGAAGTGCAGAATTTGGTGCGATCGGTGAGCACTCGTGCCATCAACTGGCGTAAGTTGGGCTGGCGGCAAGCACTGCAAGTCTGGTTAACTGTTGCCGAACGTCTGCTTGAAAACATACTGTTGCGGGCAGAGCAAATCGCCAGCGCCATGAAGGTTCGAGGCTTCACCAGCCCAAACGAACATCAGGTGCAATGGCATCAGTTTCGCCTGAAATGGGTCGATTGGTTGGCGATCGTTGGTCTCGCTGGGCTATGGGGTGCGCGCTTAGTCTGGGGGTGGGAACTCTAGAAAGGCTAAAGGCTAAAGGCTGAAGGCTAAAGCAGCTCTGGACTCAGACTTTTCCAGGTAGTGATCGAGAACTCAAAACTTTTATCTTTTATCCTTTAGCCTTCATTTCTTCCTCCTCACTCCTCACTCCAAAACCTGACATAGAGTCATCATTATCACGTAAAGTGATGTCATATCCACTTTGAGACTGTACCGACTTTGCTGCCATACCCACATGAGGGTGTACTATTTTTACCGTCGCCTAGCCTGGATCTGAATGAGCAACGAAAACTACTTAAATCATCCGAACTTTGGCTTGCTCTTCAGAGTCTGTCTGATCGATACAGCGCGTGAGTTGTTTACGACTCTTTATGCACAGCGCCTGTTTTTTTTAGTTGCCAATGGCGATGAAGGGTTAGAGTTTGAGTCTATTACCCGCACTGATGCTCGTATTCTGGTCGAAAACCGGATGCGAATGATGCGCCGTCAGGGGCAGCAGCACGACTACAATCAGCTTCAGGTGGTTTACAAACAAACATTTCAATGACGGCGTTTTCTCAACTTAGCGGTACAATCGCAGAGCGCATTAACCAGATTCGTCAAACGCTGCCTGATTCGGTGCGACTGCTTGCAGTAACGAAGCAAGTTTCGATCGAGGCAATGCGCGCCGCCTATGACGCTGGAGTGCGGGATTTTGCCGAAAATCGAGTCCAGGAAGTAGAGGTAAAACAGTCTCAACTGTGTGATCTCACCGATGTAACCTGGCATTTGATTGGGCATCTACAAAGTAATAAAGCGCAAAAAGCGTTGGAGTGCTTTCAATGGATTCACTCGATCGATGATTTAAAGCTGGCGCAACGACTCAACCGTTTAGCGGCGCAGTTACCGCAAAAACCACAATCGTTGCTTCAGGTAAAGCTGTTGCCAGATCCAACGAAGTATGGATGGTCAGCGGCAGATCTTTTACATGATCTTTCGATGCTGAGTCAATGTGAAGACCTCAGGATTCAAGGATTGATGACAATTCTTCCCTATGGATTGACACCTACAGAAGCAACGGCTGCTTTTCAACAGATTCAAGCACTGGCTAATACGATCAAACAGCAGCGGTTGCCCCATATTCAAATGCAAGTGCTGTCGATGGGAATGTCGAACGACTACAGTTTGGCAGTGCAGG
>JACMKO010000229.1 GCA_014380065.1 Leptolyngbya sp. ES-bin-22
ATGAGTTCCTCTGGGACGTTACAGGTGCGTTCACTGTGATTGATTCATTCAGACCTATTAAACGTCGGCTTTCAGGTTGAAACTGTCTTCAATGCACAATCTGAAAGCCGACGATCGACGAGACGAGTTGCTAAAGCGCTATACAGCTTTGATCTTGAGGCTCTTCAGGTATGCCTCTGGATTTTCAGGATCAAACTTGACTCCATCGAAGAAGGTTTCGACTCCACGTGAAGTGCTCTTGGGAATCGCTGCCGTTTGCCCAATCCCTTTCGCCGCTTCTTTCCAAATGTCTTCGCGGTTCACTTTGTCGATCAGTTTTTTCGCGTCTGCGTCTGCTGCCAGATAGCCCCAGCGCTTATGTTCGGTGAGGAACCAGAGATCGTGACTCTTGTAGGGATAAGACGCATTGGTATCACCTGCTGTCCAGAACTTCATCACGTGCGGACTGTTGTCAACGACCTTGCCATTACCGTAGTCAAACTTGCCCATGGCGCGATCGACAATATCCTTAGCAGGTGCTTTGAAATACTCACGCTTGGAGACAATATCCGCCATCTCCTTTTTGTTCTCCATTTTGTCGCACCAGATTTGCGCTTCCTGCACTGCCATCAGCAGCGCCTTGGCTGCTTTGGGATTCTTATCCACCCAATCAGCCCGCATGGTGAAGGCTTTCTCTGGATGGTTGCTCCACAATTCGCCTGTGGTCAACGCCGTAAAGCCGATGCCCTGATTCACCAACTGAGCATTCCAGGGTTCACCCACGCAGAAGGCGGACATCTGCCCTTCCTTCATGTTGGACACCATTTGTGGCGGTGGAATCACAATCAATGAGGCATCTTTATTGGGATTCAAGCCACCCGCCGCCAGCCAGTAACGCATCCACAGGTCATGGGTGCCACCGGGGAACGTCACCGCACACTTGGTTTGCTTTCCAGCCGCTTTCGTTTTGGCAAAAGCTTCTTTAAGCGGTGCGCTCTCTAAGCCCACTTTGGCATCTTTAAATTCATTGGAGACGGAAATGCACTGTCCATCCACGTTAAGCCGCGCCAGGATGTACATTGGCAAGGGCTTGCCGTCATTGATCTTGCCGGTCGTCAGCAGGTAGGGCATGGGCGAGAGGATGTGCGCCCCATCAATCCCGCCGCCTTGTGAACCTGTCACCAGGTTGTCGCGAGTGGTTGCCCACGAGGTTTGCTTGACGACCTTGACATCCTTCATGCCGTATTTCTCGAAGTAGCCCTTTTCCTTGGCAATAATCAGCGGCGCGGAATCCGTCAGGGCGATGAAACCAAGGGTTGCGGTCGTCGTTTCTGGTGTGTCTGCTGCGCCCGTGTTAACCGCAGGGGCAGCACTGGGAGAACTGCTGGCTGAGGTCGAGGTCGAGTTTGAGCCTGAGCTACAGCCGTGTGCCAGGAACGTAGTTGCCGCTGCAACGCCTGAGGTGATGATGAACTTCCGTCTTGAAAAATTAGTCATACGTTCCCTTTTGATGATGCTCAAGTTGCGTGTTGAGGTTGTGTATCAGTGGGCACTGCCTGTTAGCGGCTAGAACTAGCCGTTTAGCCGCGCTAAGCTGTGCCCGGTTTCGGGCTGAACGCGATCGCCACCGAAAATTTAGCCGCCAACGACAACTGGTTGGCGTGGCTTAGAGCCAAAGCGTTGAATGAGTAGATCCCGCAAGACGGGTTTGAGATCACTACAGGGGATACCTTTGGTGACACAGGTACCCAGAACGGCATCTTTGCCAACCTTGCCACCCATGTAGATATCCACGCCTTCAACGGTTTTCCCATCCTTACGAACCTTTGTACCCATCAACCCAATGTCAGCCACTTGGGGCTGACCGCATGAGTTGGGGCAACCTGTCCAATGAATCCGGACATTGTTGGGCGAATCAAGCTCGGCTTCGAGTTCGCCAATTAAGGCAAGGGCACGATTCTTCGTCTCAATCAGCGCGAAGTTACAGAACTGACTGCCCGTGCAGGAAACGAGCGATCGCAATAAAGTGGCTGGTTTAACGGAGAATTTTGTGAGCAGCGGCTCTGCTAAAAGTGGTTCCAGGCGAGAGTCAGGCACATTGGGCAGAATAATGTTTTGCTCAACGGTAAAGCGAATCTCGCCGCTGCCATAGACTTCAGCCAGACGTGCCAGATCAAACATATCCGTGGCGTAGAGGCGACCAACTGGGACGTGTAACCCCACATAGTTTAGCCCTGCTTGCTTTTGAGCATACACGCCGATGTGATCACGCTTCTCCCACATAATTTCATCTTTTTCAGCCTCGCTTTGCAGCGTTTGCCCCATCTGCGTTTCGACGGCGGCACGCAGCTTTTCCACGCCCCATTCGTCAATGAGCCACATCAGGCGTGACTTTTGGCGATTTGCGCGCAAGCCGTGATCCCGGTAGACAATCAGAATCGCTTCGCAAAGCGCCACTACTTGATCAGGTGCAACCCAGACGTTAAGAGGAATGGCAGCTTCACACCGTTTGCCTGAAAAGAAGCCACCGACCAGAACATTGAAGCCCAAAATGTCGTTCTTGTAGGCAGGGATGAAGGCAATGTCGTTGATTTCGGCATGAACTGAATTATCCCGGCAACCCGCGATCGCAATATTAAACTTGCGCGGCAGATTGGAAAACGCCGGATTTCCCTCACCGTTGTTCGTAATCAGATTTTGTACTTGACGAATGAGGTCGCGGGTATCAATCAGTTCGTCCGCATCAATACCTGCAACTGGAGAACCAGTAATGTTGCGAACATTATCCATTCCAGACTGAACGCTGGTCAAATCTACTGCTTCAAACCGACGGAAAATATCCGGTACATCTTCAATGCGAATACCCCGTAGCTGCAAATTCTGGCGAGTCGTAATATCGGCGGTGCCATCATCACCATAACGCTGTACAACTGCTGCCAGGACGCTCATCTGAGCGCTAGTCATAATGCCACAGGGCAGCCGCAGCCGCATCATGAACTTGCCAGGAGTCACCGGACGAAAAAACACCCCCATCCACTTCAAACGATGGTCGCGATCGGTTTCGTCCATCGCTTCCCAACCGATCTGAGCAAAGTGTTCCAATTCCGCTCTAACAGCCAACCCATCCTTCTCGGCTTTCAGTTTTTCAAACTTATTCAGACTCGTTGCTGGCACTGTGCTGGTCATATTGTCCCCTTTGGGTCTGCACTTCGAGCGATGTTTTGATCTAAAATCAGTTACACGTAAAATACTGTTCAGCTTTAACCAAACATTTGTTTAAGCAAACACTGGTGCATTCCGCTGTTGGGTTAACCGTAAGCTGACCGTTTATAAACATTCGTATCTTTGGTTACACAATATTGCTCTATATGAAGTTTTCTCATTGGCATGATGCGATTCCAGCATTAGTAAGTCATGGACTTGATCGATCGCCTTCAGCAAATTCTGGCAGCATCTCCCATTGGTGAGGTGCTGCCAGCGATGGCGCAACTTGCTCTTCCTCAGTGGTGGTTAGCAGGAGGAGCCGTACGAAATACCGTCTGGCGATCGCTCTTTGAAGACTGTGCCTTAACCATCAACGATTTTGATCTTGCGTTCTTCGAGGCTCCGGGCAATCGTGCGCAAGAACTGACCGCTAAAGCAACTCTCACCGCTCAGTTTCCCGACTACGTGTTTGATGTCAAAAATCAAGCCAGCTTTGCTCAGTGGCGCTCCGGACGCAGACCTTACAGCAGCACTGAAGATGGCGTTGCCGATTGGCTACATACTGCAACCGCAGTCGGTGTTCGCTGTGATGCTGACGGAAATTGGGTTTTTTTCACCCCTTACGGGTTAGATGACCTGTTCGACGGCATCATTCGACCTACTCCAGCACACATGTGCAACCCTGACGCAGAGCGTAAAGCCGCCTCATTCCTGGAAAAATGTGCCTGTTTGCGTGTGATGGAGTAGCGGTGATTGACGCAAAACACACTGTAACCAAGCCAACACATCAAATTTTGCATACAGACTGTGGCGATCGTCCTTGCAATCCAGCTCCTTAAATGCAGCCGTTAAATGCAGCCGTCAAACATAGAAGGCTTTCTCAGTCGAGCGTTCAGGGCGCTTTGTCGATCGTGCCATGCTCATCTCGGATGCAGCCAAGAGCGTTTTGTATCACTTGCAACCCAAAATTGGGCAGTCTGAAGAGAGTAAAGAGTGCCTCCCTCGTAAGCAAGCGCTATGATGAGGCTAAATTGATAAACGTTTGTAACAAATTATCAATGATTGTTTCACCCACTGGTTTTGCCAGAATGAAAGCCTCGTTCACCGAAAAGGTTTTTTTCGGAAATGAGCCGAGCGCCGAATTAATCGCAATTTTGCTGGTTTACTTCGTGCAGGGCATTCTGGGGTTAGCACGATTGGCGGTCAGCTTCTTCTTAAAAGATGAGCTAGGGCTGAGTCCGGCTGGAGTATCGGCTTTGATAGGCATCGCCGCTCTGCCCTGGATGGTGAAGCCTCTGTTTGGCTTTATCTCAGACGGCTTACCGATTTTTGGCTACCGACGGCGACCTTACTTAATTTTGTCGGGCTTGCTAGGAGTGTTGTCGTGGGTCGCTTTGGCAACAGTTGTACATTCTGCGTGGGCAGCAACGACTGCGATCGCCCTTGGTTCCCTCTCCGTCGCGTTCAGCGATGTCATTGTCGATTCGCTGGTCGTCGAACGAGCGCGAGGCGAATCGCTTGGCAAGGCAGGTTCGCTCCAATCTCTTTGTTGGGGCGCATCGGCGCTGGGTGGAATTCTTACCGCGTACTTCAGCGGCTCTTTGCTGCAAAACTTCAGTACGCGCACAGTTTTTGCGATTACGGCGACGTTTCCCCTCATCGTCTCTCTCGTCGCCTGGTTGATTACGGAAGTGCGCGTGACCGATCGCATGAACTGGTCACTCGTTTGTGAGCAATTTGGGCAACTACGTCAAGCAGTGAGCCAGAAGTCAATTTGGATGCCGACTGCCTTTCTCTTTCTCTGGCAAGCAATGCCAACGGCAGAATCAGCTTTTTTCTTCTTCACTACAAACGAATTGGGGTTTGAAGCAGAATTTTTGGGTCGGGTACGGCTAGTCACAAGTCTGGCATCGCTGGCTGGCATCTGGTTATTCCAGCGCTTCCTTAAAACAGTACCGTTCCGAGTCATCTTTGGCTGGTCTACCGTCATTTCTGCTGCTTTGGGCATGACGACGTTGCTGCTGGTGACTCATGCAAATCGTGGCTTGGGCATTGACGATCGCTGGTTTAGCCTGGGCGACAACCTGATTCTGACCGTCATGGGACAAATCGCTTACATGCCGATTCTCGTCTTGGCAGCGCGCCTCTGCCCGCCTGGTGTCGAAGCAACCTTTTTTGCCTTGCTGATGTCGGTCGTGAACCTGGCTGGCTTGCTGTCCTACGAATCAGGAGCTTTGCTGATGCACTGGCTAGGCATTACTGAGAACAACTTCAGCAACCTGGCGCTCCTGGTCGTCATCACCAATCTCTCCACACTTTTGCCACTGCCGTTTCTGGGCTGGCTACCACGCGCTGATCAGACCGCAGAAACTGCATCTGCGACCACACTGCATCCAGTGCCCATGATTGAAGCCGACTCCTCAGGTTCCAGGCATTTGGGACAACCATTTTTGCCTGATTTGATGACAGAGTTCGTCCCCAAGCCTCGACAGGCTGAACCTGTGGGGGAAGAGTAGGGGAAAGGATGAAGGCTAAAGGCTAAAGGCTAAAGGCTAAAAGATGAAGGCTAAAAGTAAGGGGTACGCGGTAAAGGCTGACTTCTGACTTTTTTTCAACTAACCACCAAAAACTCACCACTAAAAACTTTTCTGGTTTTTATGCAAAGCTTCCAACTCAATGAACGTGCGTCAACTGTGCCTCCTGTGCTTTCTTACGATCGCAAGGGTTGGCAAACGGGCTATCGATCGCTCAAAGAAGAATTTGACTACTGGATTGACGATATTGAGGGCGAAATTCCGCCTGAGTTACACGGCACATTATTCCGCAACGGTCCAGGGATGTTGGATGTGCATGGGCAGCAAATTCAGCATCCGTTTGACGGGGATGGGATGATTTGCGCGATCGCCTTTGATCATGGTCGTGCTCACTTTCGAAATCGCTTTATCCGCACGGAGGGCTATGTCGCCGAGCAGGCAGCAGGACGCATCCTCTATCGCGGTGTTTTTGGTACGCAAAAGCCCGGTGGGTGGTTGGCAAACGTCTTCGATCTCCGCCTGAAAAATATTGCCAATACGAACATTCTCTACTGGGGCGGCAAACTCTTGGCACTTTGGGAGGCGGCTGAACCCCATCGGCTTGATCCTGCCACGCTAGAAACGCTGGGGCTAGACCAGCTTGAGGGTGTGCTGCAACCTGGCGAAGCTTTTGCAGCGCATCCCTGGATTGACCCTGCCTGCAATCAGGACGATGGCGCTCCTTGTCTGGTTAATTTCTCGATTAAACCAGGTCTGTCTTCCACCATTACGCTGTTTGAGTTCAATCCTGAGGGCAAACTGCTGCGGAAGCACGCTCATGCCGTACCTGGTTTTGCGTTCATTCACGATTTTGCCATCACGCCAAGCTACGCCATCTTTTTTCAAAATCCTGTCAGCTTCAATCCGCTACCGTTCCTTTTTGGCAAGCGCGGCGCGGGTGAGTGCATTACCTTCAACCCTGAAAAACCGACTCAGATTGTCGTCATTCCACGTCATACAGAACCGCAAACGGCTAAACGCGACAAGCTCAAGGCTCGGATCTTTGAAACTCACGCTGGTTTTGTGTTTCATCATGCCAATGCGTTTGAGCAAGAGGGTGAGGTCGTGATTGATTCTGTCTGCTATGGTTCACTGCCAGCGGTAGAAGCGGAAGCCGATTTTCGCGAGACGGATTTTGATGCGCTGGCACCGGGACAGCTCTGGCGGTTTCGGATCAACCTTCAGACGCAAGCAGTCCAGCAGGAGCTACTGGAAAGCCGTTGCTGTGAGTTCCCTTACGTACACCCAGCGAAAGCAGGTCGATCGCACCGCTATATCTTCATGGGTGCCGCTCATGCTCCAGAAGGAAATGCGCCGCTACAGGCGATCGTCAAAATTGACATCGAAACGGGTGAGCGTCAGCTTTGGAGTGCGGCACCCCAAGGTTATGTCAGCGAACCAATTTTTGTGCCACGATCGTCCGCCGCTTTCAAAAACGGCTTGCCATCAGCAGAGCTAGTGGGTGCAGAAGATGATGGTTGGCTGCTTACCCTGGTTTATGATGCAGCGCAGGAGCGATCGGATGTCGTGATTCTCGACGCACGCGCCTTGGATCAGGAGCCTGTTGCCCGTCTGCATCTGAGGCACCACGTTCCCTATGGATTGCATGGCAGCTTTACACCCCACTACTTTGAGAGTGAATCCACAGACAACGGCTAGGATGGAATGGCGCATGGCGCTTTTTTGTCGGGACGTTACACGTAACGTCCCGACAAAAGGACATCATTTCTAACTGCCAATAGGATAGCCAGTGAAAAAGCGGGTTACGCTCACATTCCCGAAGCGATCGGTGCAAATGCCAGTGACCTATCGACTGGCAAAAGACTTTAATGTGGCAGCCAATATCATTCGTGCTCAGGTGGCTCCGAACCAGATCGGCAAACTGGTCGTAGAATTATCCGGCGATATTGACCAACTGGATGCTGCACTCGACTGGATGCGATCGCAAGACATCGGCATCTCGTTCTCCAACCGCGAAATTATGATTGATGAAGACGCTTGCGTTCACTGTGGCTTATGCACGGGTGTTTGCCCAACAGAAGCCCTGACGCTTGATCCTCAATCGTTTAAGCTGACGTTTGCGCGATCACGCTGCATTGTGTGTGAACAGTGCATCCCGACCTGTCCTGTACAAGCGATTTCGACGAATTTGTAGGGACGTTACATATAACGTCCCTACGGGAAACGATTCTACGCATCGTCATCGACCATAGAAGGATTTCGTGCCTGAACGATCGCGGCTTTGTCTATCATCGTCATCATGGCTGGCATGTCACGACCGACGCGATTGGCAAGCCCCAGTGTTGCCACAATGCTGGGAAACGTTTTGCCCTGGGTCAGACGAAAGCCGATTTCCTCCACTTCTGCCCAGGTCAAATCGCTCTCTACATAGGCTTTTGCCATCAGGTTGAGGATGCCCTCCCACTGGTTGCCTTCGCCGATCGTCATCATGGTGTGCGGCACGTTGTAGGAGCGATCGAAGCAGTGATACCAGCACTTAGGCTGGAACTGAAGCGCATCGGCAAAAAAGGCTTTATGGTCGTTGGTATCCACCGAATCGTCAATTTCGGTTGAGAAGATGAACATGGGAGCCGCTGGTGTTGTCCGGGCTTGCTTGAGCAATTGAGCGCCTAAATCCAGGAACAACCGCAACGCTGGCACCTGAAAGTTTGTGTAGCCGATCGCCCGCTCAGGATCGCCACCCCAGGAATAGTAAGAGTTTGACAGTTTGATAAATAGCTTGTCGGTAATGCTGTTGCCGCTCAGATACGGGGCAAAGAGCAGGGCGCGATCGATCAACTCACGATGATTCAGCGCCACCCACGCCGCTAACGTACTGCCGCCCGACAAGCCACCAATCACCACCTGCTGTCCTAATGCCTGCGCTTGTTGAATCCATTGCAGCGCAAAGTCCTGATACACCTTTGGATCAGTTGGTAACGGTGTAGGGTTGTCACGCGTCCATTTGCCTGCTTTCCCGTGCCCTGGCAGCAGCGGAATCAGCACGTTGTATCCCTGCTGGAACAACGCCTTACCAAGCGGTAAAAACTGATTCGGGTACCCCGTAAAGCCGTGAAAGAAGAGGCAAACTTTGGTTGTGGGAGCAGTATGAAAGAAAAACTTGGAGCGGCAAGACTCGTTGCGAAGCGGAAGCGCATCTTCACGGGCTTTTGCCTGGGCAACGATCGCACTCGTCAGGTCAGCGTAAGGAGGCATGGGCAAAGAGGGATGAGGGTTAAGAGAAACCGTTCTCACAAGGAATAAACGGCTGCTTTATCTTAATCGATGCAAGGAGCCTTCAAGCTCACCCTCACGGGTGCTGAAGTCATGCTCATGCCATCTGCTGTCTCTTGCCAGTCCCAAGCTCTTAATCAACTCCTGCCATACTGGGATTGCGGTTAATCGCGATCGTGCGTTTATCAACCATCGTCATCATGGCAGGCATAGCCGATGAAGCCTTCGCCGCCAAACCCAACTCAGCCACAACGCTAGGAAACGTTTTACCTTGCGTCATGCGGTAGCCAATTTCCTGCACCTCTGCCCAGGTCAGGCTGCTTTCCACAAACGCTTTGGTCATGATAGGCAACAGGCTCGCCCATCGATTACCTTCTGCTACCGTCATCATCGTATGCGGTACCGCTAATTCACGACTAAAGGCGTTGTACCAGGTCAGGGGTTGTCGTGGCAGCACGTTTTCAAACAACGCTTTGTGGTCAAAGCTGCCCGTTGCCAGGTCACTTTCGCTGGTAAGAATAAAGAGCGGCGGGGTTGGCTGACGTTCAGACCGCTTGAGAAGATCTTGCCCCAGGTTGAGAAAGAGCCGTAGCGCTGGCACTGTAAAGCCGTTATACCCACTTCCTTTGGATGGGTTGGTATCTGTAACCGTCCACTCAAAGTAGGTGTCGATCTTCTTAATGAACAGGTCAAGAACTTTGCTGCTGCTGCCCAAATAAGCGGCAAATAAAATGGCACGATAAATTGCTTGGGGACGTTCCAACGCTAGCCAGGCAGCAAGCGTGCCCCCTGCCGATAGCCCTCCAATAATGACCTCCTCGCCTAGCATCTGCGCTTGCTCCAACCATTGCAGCGCAAATTGCTGATAGACCTTGGGATCAGTCGGCAAGGGGGGTGGGTTTTTGCGGCTCCAGTTGCCTGCCTGTCCATGCCCCGGAAGCAGGGGCACTAAAACGTTATAGCCTGCCTTAAAAAAGGTGTCTGCCATCGGCGCGAACTGATAGGGAGCAGCCGTAAAGCCGTGAAAAAACAAACAGACCCGCTTCGGCAGCTTGGGCTGAAAGAAAAACTGGGAGCGGCAGGACTCGTTTAGCAAGGGTAGTGAGGCTTCACGGGTTTTTGCCTGCTGAACGATCGACGCGATCGTGTTTGAGTAGTTAGACATGGGGAATCAGCCTTGTGTAGATGGCACCGGGTCAAGGTGTAAGCAAGCAAAAGAGGGGACTTGCATCCATCTCGCTGCTTGCACCTTCATCCCTGCCTCTAGCGTTCCCAAACCTAGTAGTCCGTCAACTAAAATTTGACGGGTAAACCAAAGCTGGGGAAATTTTAAGGTGTGTTTTTTGAGGGTTTTCAACCCGTCAAAAAATTCTTGACAGAACACTAGCCCATAAACTCTGATGCCACAATCATGGAGCCAATCCCCGCGTCGGTGAAGATTTCTAGCAGCAGTGCGTGCGGGATACGCCCGTCGATGATGTGGGCAGCGCGAACTCCCTGAGCGAGCGATCGCACACAGCAATTGACTTTCGGAATCATCCCGCCAGACACGATGCCGTCCTCAATCAGCTTCCGGGCTTCTTGAATATCCACTTTGGGAATGAGCGTGGACATATCTTTGTAATCGCGTAAAATGCCTGCGGTATCGGTGAGGAGAATCATCTTTTCAGCACCTAAGGCGGCAGCAATTTCGCCTGCGACCGTGTCAGCGTTGATGTTGTAGGTCTGTCCCGTTTCATCGGCTGCCACGCTAGACACTACGGGAATATGCCCTGCCTTGACCAGCGATTCCAGAATCCGAATATCAACGCTGGTGACTTCACCCACAAAGCCCACGTCAACCGCATCAACGGGACGGGCTTTAATCAAGTTGGCATCCATCCCGCAAAGCCCGACTGCCGATCCTCCTGCCTGATTAATCAGCGCCACAAGACTTTTGTTGACCCGACCAACCAGCACCATCTCTACTACATCCATTGTGGCGGCATCTGTCACCCGTAGCCCATTTTTGAACTGTGGCTCAATGCCCAGTTTATCGAGCCAGGTGTTGATTTCTGGTCCACCACCATGCACGACGATCGGACGTAGCCCCACACACGCCATGAAGACCACATCGCGAATCACTTTATCTTTCAGGCTGCTGTCTTTCATCGCAGCCCCGCCGTATTTAACCACGACCGTTCGACCAGCAAACTGCTGAATGTAGGGCAGCGCTTCACTCAACACGCGGACTCTGGTCGCTTCCGCTTTACGGATATATTCACTTTCGTTAGACATGGCACCAGCAGAACTAGAACGAATCACATGCAGTGTAAAGGAGCTTACTGCTTTCGGCTATGTCAATTGCAACAATCTGGAAAATCAAAGCTGGAAAATCAAAGGGTGGGTTGACGGTCAGCAGTCTTAGCTATGAGCAATGGCTCAAGTCAGCGCGGCGATCGCTACAATAGAGATTACGTCCGTCCGCTTCAGCTAGCCATTGCCTTATGACTGTCTCACCAGATCCAACGAAACTGCCTTCAGAGACTCAAGCGACAATGGCAACACGAGTGCGGAACTTCATCATTGTGATGGTCGCGATCGTCCTCACCGCGTCTGTGTTCTTAGGGTTGAAAACGGAAACAGGGTCAGGGTTGCTGTCTACGATGGCAGAAGAGGCTGTCCCCTTAGAGGTGGCGCTTGTTAACGGCAAGCCTTCACTGGTGGAGTTTTATGCAAACTGGTGTACGAGCTGTCAGACGATGGCACCCGATGTTGAAGCGCTGAAGCAGCAGTATGGCGATCGCGTGAATTTCGTCATGCTGAATGTAGACAACAGTAAGTGGCTGCCAGAGGTGCTGTCCTATCGGGTAGACGGCATTCCCCATTTTGTGTTTTTGGGTCAGGATGGGGCAGCGATCGCGCAGGCGATCGGGGAGCAGCCTCACTCCGTCATGGAGGCAAACCTCGTTGCACTCGCGTCTAGCGAACCACTCCCTTACGCTCAGGCAAGTGGACAAACGTCTGCTTTCTCTGCTCCTGTCACCACCCCATCGAGCAGCAGTGATCCACGCAGTCACGGTAGCCAGGTCGTCGATAAGGAAGCATAGGACGATCGCCTATGCCAACCAGTGACGTACCAATTGAGCCAGTTGCTTGGCACTGTCTTGCACTGCCAAACTGCCCGCTTGCTGTGCCATTTTTTGCAATCTCTCAGAAGGATTGCCATGAGTATGGCTATCCCCAAGCAGGCTCAACACCTCACCGTTCAAGCGTTCTGGTGTCAAATCTACCTGTTGAAAGAGGGTAGCTGCCCCTGCGTTGACAAAGACTGACGCATTATATGTTTGATGATCTTCGGCAGCGTAAGGATAGGGAATTAAGATTGAAGGGGTGTGGGTGATTGCCAGCTCAGTTAGTGTTCCAGCACCCGATCGGCTAATTGCCAGATCCGCCCGCTGTAGTAATCCTGCCATGTCGTTGTAGAACGACAGAGCAATGTATTGGGGATGCTGTAGTGTCTTCGCGTCAGGATCATTCTCTCCTGTCAAATGCACAACCCAGATGCCAGCATCAAACCAGGCAGGCGCACACTGTCGTACCAAGCGATTTACTCCCACAGCGCCCTGACTACCCCCAACGACGACAATCAGCGGCGCTTCGGCAGGGATGGGTAAGTCAGGTAAGGCTGACGGTGCACTCGTTTGGAACTGCGATCGCACAGGCGTGCCTGTACAAACCGTTTTAGTGCGAGGAAGGTAGACTGCTGCGGCATCAAAGCCGATCGCGATCGCGCTACACCACGGACCCAAAAAACGGGTGACTTTCCCCGGCAGCGCGTTGGATTCGTGCAAAATCACGGGCAGTCCTAAAGAACGGGCAGCGAGCACAGAGGGCGCAGCAATGTAGCCGCCAGTGGTAAACACGCCCTGAAACCGACCCGTTTGCAGCAATCGCCGCACCTGCCAGATAGACGCAACCAGCTTGAGAGTCACACGTAGGGTATCCAAGCCCCGCTTCTGAAAACCCTCAGCTGCAACCGTATGAAGGGGATAGCAATCGGGCACAAGCTGAGTTTCCAGTCGATCGGGCACGCCTAACCACTCAATGTGATAATCCGTCTGGTCATCTGAAAGTTGCTCAGCCACCGCGATCGCGGGAAAGACGTGCCCCCCAGTGCCGCTAGCTGCGATCAGCAGTCGCTTTGGAGAAGTTTCTGCTGTTACAGCACTCGCGTTGACTGGCAGAATAGAATCAGGAGAATTGTTTACAGTTGTCTCACGCATACCGCATTCGTAGCTAATGTCTAAGTAGAGGCAACCGATGGCAAACGTTTGCTGCGGTTAAACCTGCACTCACCTTAAGATGTTAAGTTGCAGATTGTACTCTAAATCTTTGTCAGCCAATCACCCCATCGCCACAACTTATGCCTAAGCCTTTGCACAATCTGCCCGCTACGCCTCAATTGCCCTCACGTCGCCAGACACGAGGTCGCTGGCAGGCTGTTCTAGTCGCTATAGGCTTAACGCTCACGCCGTCGGGTGTGGCTCTGCACGCTCAGCGCGTGAATGCCGAACCACCAGAAACGGCTCCAACGCAGCTAAAAGAGACCCTAGCGGCGATCGACAAAGCTGCCACTAGCCACAATATTCAGGCTGTCTTGGCGTTTTACAATCCTAACTTTACGCACTCTGATGGCTTGACGCGCCAAACTCTGGAGCAAGCCCTGACGCAACTCTGGAAACGGTATCCCAATCTGACCTATCGCACCGATCTGAAAACCTGGAAAGCTGAAGGCAGCGGATTCATGACAGAAACGGTGACTCACGTCACGGGTGTTCAAAAAGTGGGCGATCGCGAACTCAAGATCGACTCCACCCTACAGTCGCAACAGCAGTTTGAGAACCAAAAAATTGTTCGACAGGAGATTCTCGCCGAACGCAGTCAAATTACGTCTGGCACCAATCCTCCTAACGTGAAGCTCAATCTGCCAGAGCAGGTAAATGCTGGACAGGAATTTAGCTTCGATGCCGTTGTGCAAGAGCCTCTGGGGAATGACCTGCTTCTGGGAACAGCGCTTGAAGAACCCGTAAAAGCCGGTGGTTTTGTTAGTCCCACCACCGTTAACTTAGAACTGCTGTCTGCCGGAGGCATTTTCAAAGTGGGTCGCGCCCCACTCACGGCTGACAATCGCTGGATTTCAGCCGTTCTAGTACGGCATGATGGCATGACAATGATCACCCAACGCCTGCGCATCGTCAGTCGTGCTAAAGCTGCTCAATGAAAAGCAGGCACTAAAAACCAACCGTTTTTTCTGGTGCCTGCCTCATGTAGTGATCTTTAGAGCGATCGCACATCGTTGCGATCGCCCAGCCTAGCCAGCGCAATGACGGCAGCGCGATCGCCTCTCTACACGCTGGTATAAACCTTCGCATAATAAGCCTGGTACTCGTCCGAGAGGAGCGGTTGCCACCAATCGCGATTCTCCAGAAACCACTCTACTGTTTGGCGCAAACCGCTTTCAATGGTCTGGGCTGGTGTCCAACCTAGTTCCGTCTTGAGTTTGGTTGCGTCGATCGCATAGCGGCGATCGTGCCCCGCTCGATCTTTCACAAACGTGATGAGATCGTTGGAAGGGCGTACAGGCAAATCGGGCGCGAGTTCGTCCATCAATGCACACAGCATATGAACGAGGTCGATATTTTTGACCTCATTGTTGCCGCCAATGTTGTACGTTTCACCCGGTGTACCGCGATGGATCACGACATCCAACGCGCTGCAATGGTCGCCGACATAGAGCCAATCACGAATGTTTTGTCCATCGCCGTAAACAGGGAGTTGCTTACCCATGAGGATGTTAATGCACATCAGCGGGATCAGCTTTTCGGGAAAGTGGTAGGGACCATAATTATTGGAACAGTTGGTGATCAGCGTTGGCAGACCATAGGTGTGATAGTAAGCACGCACCAGATGGTCACTACCCGCTTTAGACGCTGAGTAAGGACTGTTGGGCGCGTAGGGTGTCGTTTCAGAAAAGGCTGGATCGTCAGCGTCCAGGCTACCGTAAACTTCATCCGTAGACACGTGATGAAAGCGAAAATGAGTAGGTTGCTGCTGGGCATTCCAGTATTGCCTGAACGCTTCAACCAGCGTGAAAGTGCCATTGATATTCGTTCGCACGAAGGCATCAGGACCCAGGATGGAGCGATCGACATGCGACTCAGCGGCAAAATGAGCCACCGTGTCAACCGCCTCTTCTTGCAGCAATGCGTCTACCAGCGCTCGATCGCAAATGTCACCCTCTACAAAGCGGAGATTTGCCTGATCTTCTAGCGGTGCCAGGGTGTTGCGATTGCCAGCATACGTTAGCGCATCCAACACCACCAGGCGATCGCCCGGATAGTGCTGGCACCAGTGATAAACAAAATTCGCTCCGATGAAGCCCGCTCCACCCGTAATTAAAAGTGTCCGTGGTTTGGATAGCTGTTCGTGTTCTACAAGTGTCATAGGTTTTGAGTGCTCACATTAATTCAAGCTGGACTGAGAAGTTCAAGCTGGACTGAGAAGATAGCGCCCATTGGACGGCATAAAAGAAGGCAATCTTGCCATTGCTCACTATTCACACCCTGCTAATAGCGCTGTTAGGCTTGTTTGGGCTGGTAAGCGATCGCGCAGGCGGGGTAGCTTCTAGTACATGCCGATAAATGTCTAGAATGGCATCTACTTTTACGTCCCAGTCGAACTCGCTCACTGCCCGACGATGCCCCCTTTGCCCCATCGCTTGACGCAGAGCCGGTGATGCTGCCATCCGAGTCATCGCTGCCGCTAAATCATTCACAAACAGCACCTGCGATCGTGGCTCAATTAAAATGCCACAAGATTCATTCAAATACTCTGAAGGTCCACCCCAGTTGGTAGCAATCACCGGAATACCCATCGCCATCGACTCTAAAACCACTGCCCCTCCGCATTCCAACATGCTTGGCAAGACCATGACATCAGATTGTTGCAGCCGTCGAGCGCAATCAGCTTGAGACAGCCAGCCCCAAAAATGCACTGAACCATTGCGTTGAGCTGGTGTAGGGGTATTGTGGTCAGCAGGTTGAGGTTTATCTAGCCGCAATAACCCCAAGGCACCCGCTTGCTGTCTCAACTGCATACTTTCAGGACCATCACCAATAATTTCAAGCTCAACGGGCAACTGCCGAGCAACACGCTCAAACGCGATCAGCAACAGGTTAACCGCCTTCCAATGTACGAGCCGACCGACGAAAACGAACTTAGTGGGTTGAATGGCTGTGTCTGCAACTGGACTTGCGGGTACTGCGTAACTACTTTTAGGCTGCGGTCGCCATATCGCTAGATCAACGCCGTTCTCAGACAGCTCAACAACATAGCTACAAGTGTCCTTTGGTAGTGCTGCATAAGTGCGTGCATTTGCAACCAATAAAGCAGCCGCTTGATGCTTGCCCGGTAGCAACCAATTTAGCCAGTCGGAAACAAGGCGACCCACTCTCAGGGTCAAATGCACAAAGCGGCTTTGCATCCACTGAAAAGCGGGTGGATAGTTCATGCCACCGTTCATAGGACCGATAACTACGGGCGCTCCCACACCAAAAATTAGCGATGGCTCTTTGGGAGAAACGGGAGTCGGTTGATGCACAACAGTAATATGATGTCGCTGCACCGTTTCTCTCACCACGAAGCGCTGGGCAATTTGAGTGATGAGCCGCGATGCAAACCCAACCGTGACATACGCTAATCGCTGCGGCAGCAAGCGACCAATCTTCCACAGCAGCCACTGCAACGTGGTGTCAGAGACAAAGTAAATCCGATCGAAGTCTTCGCCCAAATGCAGCTTCAACTCATCACGAGTGCGCTCATGTACCACTAGCCAGGCTTCAATTTGGCGTTTACGCAACACTCGAAAGTAGTGAAGCGGCAGCGCTGCTTCACCACCAAATTTTGCCGAGGCATGTTCTGCCACAATCAGGACACGGGGCTTATCGCTAGTCATATCGAACTCTTCAAAGCTGGTAATACACCCATTGGCTCAAGCAGTATCTACAACGCGTGGCTCGGATTAGTACTCTCTACCAGTTGGTCTTTGGGTCAGCTTTTGTTAGTGAAGTGAGTCATGCCTGTACGCTTGCCCAGTTTAGCTGCGGTAATCCCGTCATGCTAGCTCAATTTGAGAATCATCACCGATCATGAAGCGAAGTGCTTTAGGACGTTGCGGTGCCGTTTTGAGGTGTGCGCGTTGTCCAATCACGCTATCAACAATGCGTTGATGAATGCCCACAATCTTTGCACCTCGAAGAATCACACTATGCTCTAGATCAACATCAACAAGGGTCACTTCGTCGGCAATGCTACTGTAAGGACCGATAAAACAGTTTTCTAAATGGCAATCTTTACCAATTGTCACAGGACCACGAACGGTAGAGTTTGTGAGCTTTGAACCTGTGCCAATCTGTACACGCCCAAAGACTTGGCTCTGACTGTCAAGTTCACCACAGAGGTCTGATTTAAGACAGGTATCGAGAATGATCTGATTGGCTTCCAGCAGGTCATCCTTCTTACCCGTGTCAAGCCACCAACCTTCAATTTGGCGGGCTTCAACATGCTTTTGCTGGTCAATCAGATCCTGGATCGCATCGGTAATTTCAAGCTCACCTCTAGTAGAGGGCTGGATACGATCGATCGACGCGTGAATCGTCTTGGCAAAAAAGTAGATGCCGACTAGCGCTAGATTGGATGGGGGCACTTTGGGCTTTTCGACTAAATAGACAACGCGCCCCTCCTCATCGACTTTGGCAACGCCGAAAGCCGTGGGGTTGGCAACAGGACGCAGCATAATGAGAGCATCCATCTGCTGGTCCTTAAAGTGATTCAAGAACCCGCTGAGTTCGTTTTGGATCAGGTTGTCGCCCAGATACATCACGAACGAAGAATCGCCCAAGAACGGACGAGCAACTTTGACAGCATGCGCCAGACCTGCGGGCTGCTCCTGCAAAATATAGGTAATCCTGGCACCAAAGCGATCGCCATCCCCCGTTTTTGCTTTGACTTCTTCACCCGTTTCAGGGCTGATGACGATACCAATATCTGTAATGCCCGTCGCCACAATGGCTTCAATGCCGTACCAAAGAATGGGTTTGTTGGCGACAGGCACCAGTTGCTTGGCACCGGTGTAGGTTAACGGTCGTAGTCGTGTGCCTTTACCGCCACTGAGAATGATTGCTTTCATAAGACGAGCCTCTGGAAGGAGCGTTGCGTGTTACGGATAAACTTCAGCCAGCTTAAGTGGCTTTCCTGCCTGATCTTTCGCTGACAAAATGGGTTCTGCCGTTAAAGACCAATCAATGGCTACATCAGGATCGTTCCAAAGCACGCAGCGCTCGTATTGCGGTGCGTAGTAGTCTGTGGCTTTGTATAGCACTTCGGCAACCTCTGAGAGGACGACAAAGCCGTGACCGAACCCAGCAGGAACCCATAGCAGGTGCTTGTTTTCGGCGCTGAGGCGGCGGCTTACCCATTGCCCAAAGGTCGGCGAGTGCCGACGGAGGTCAACGGCTACGTCTAATATAGTGCCCACTACCGCGCGCACTAGCTTGCCCTGAGGTTGCTGAATTTGGTAATGCAGTCCCCGCAATACTTGCTGACAGGAGCGCGAATGGTTATCTTGAACAAATTGAGCCGAGGCTCCGGTTTTGTCAGTAAAAAGA
>JACMKO010000230.1 GCA_014380065.1 Leptolyngbya sp. ES-bin-22
ATGCCTGGAGGTAGTTCTTGAGCAAGAGCGCGAGTCACGCCTTCGATCGCCCATTTGGACGCACAATACGATGCCACGTTTGGTGAGGTCGATCGTCCCCAGCCAGAACTCAAATTCACAATCATGCCGCGTTGCTGTGCAATCATCGCTGGCACGAAGTGGCGGATCACGTTTGCAACACCCTTGATGTTGATATCAATCAACGTCGAGAAGTCTTCAGAGGGCACGTCCCAAAGAGGAGCCAGATTGTTGACGATCGCCGCATTATTAATCAGCAAATCTGGCGGACGGTACGCTGCTAGTAATCGGTTTGCCCAAGCTTCTACCTGCGCCTCGTTTGCCACATCAACCGTCTCAAAGTCATGGGGCGAGCCAAGCGTCTGACGCAGCGTCGCGATCGCCTCTGTAGAACGAGCACAGCCCAAGACAGTGTGACCCCTTTGAGCAAAACCTTCTGCCATTGCTCGCCCTAGCCCACGACTCACACCTGTAATGACAATCAGTTTTGACATCTATCCTCGCCGTCGCGCTCCAAAGCTCTCTTGCTCTCAATTTAACAGCCAATCACTTTAGAGTCTTAAGACTTGTTAAGCTGGAATTCAATGCTTTCAGCGTTCGCTCTAGCTATGAACCGCACGATCGTCTGGTTTCGTCGAGATTTACGCATTGCGGATCATGCACCGCTGTATCGTGCTGCCTTGCGGGGTGAGGTGATTCCCGTCTTTGTGTTCGATCGCGCCCTGCTGCACCATCCCGAAACGGGTTCTGCACGCGTTGCCTTTATGCTGGAGTGCCTGCGATCGTTGGATCAAGATTTGCGCGATCGGGGAGGACGACTCATTTTGCGATCGGGCGACCCCGTAGAGGTCTTGCCCCAACTGATTCGTGAAACTCAGGCAGATGGCATCTATGCCCACATCGACTTTGAGCGTATTTACGGTCGCGTGCGGGATGCTCGCTTGAACAAAGCGTTGGCGCAAAATAACCTTAAAATCCGCTGGTTTGAGCCTCTGGCTACTACACCTGATCTGATCCCTTATCCCGACTATCGGGACTTGTGGTTCGCCGACATGAACGCGGATCTGGTGCCGATTCCTGCTCATGTCCACGTACCAGCCGATATTGCTAGCGAACCATTACCGACGTTAACCGATGTAGGACATTTGCCAGATGCTAAGCCAATGCCGCCTGCGGGCACTCAGGCAGCACGGCAACTATTACAGGAGTTTCTAGCTGAAAAGACCGATCGTTACTACTGGCAACTCTCCTACCCCAGCGCCGAAGCCACAACAGGGTTAAGTCCGCATCTTAAGTTTGGCGCGATTTCAGTACGAGAATGCTACCAAATGGCGCAGCAGATCAAATCGTCACCGGATCTACGAGTGCAGCGGAGCCGCAAGCAACTGATTGCTCGTTTGCGCTGGGGCTGTGGGTTTGCTCAACGGTTTCGCTACCTGCCACAGTTAGAGCTGCGATCGCTCTACAGCATTTTTGATGCCGATGGTTGGTCGTTTGATGAAGGCCTTTACCGCGCATGGCAACAGGGCGAAACAGGCTTTCCGATCGTCGATGCGGCAGCACGATGCCTCCAAGCCACAGGCGGCTGGAAAGAGCTTAACTTTCGGATTCGTGCCCTTTACTCCAGCTTCTTGAGCAACTTATTAGGAATGGACTGGCGTTACGGCGCACTCCATTTTATGCGGCACCTGACTGATGGCGATTGCCCAATCGACCACTACCAGTGGGCAATGCAGTCTGGTGTGACCCATTGCCTGGATAAAACCTGGACGCGCATCTACAACCCAGAACAAGTTGCGGTCGATCGCTGCGATCCCGATGGCGCGTTCATTAAGCGCTGGCTACCAGAACTCAAACACCTACCACCCTCATGTCTTGGTTCACCGCTACCGATGAAAGGTTATCCTGCCCCAATCCTCAATTACAAGCAGGCTCGCAAACAGCGGGTCAAGCAGCTAGAACAACAGCGTCAACGGTTTCTGGGGCTAGAAAACGTTGTGCCGCACTTGTCGCGACTGCCAGATAATCTCTTGCCCTTTGGAGCAGAACGCTTCGATACCGAAGTTAGCTGGGCAGACGTACCAGAGCGCGATCTCTTTCCGCCACCGCTGGATCTAGACGCGATTGACCCTGAACAGGCAAAAGCCTTACGCACCTGGTTTGTCGCGCATGTAGACATCAAACCCCGTAAAACCTCCCGCCGTAAACCTAAACCAGAGTCCGACTCGATTCAGCTCAGTTTGCTGTAAATTCAAGCATTGATCACACGGTTAGGTCAGCTCTGAGGTCTTTTTAGCTTCACCTCTTTGGGGCAGCAAGTAGATCGCGCCTGAGATCCAGGTTAGTGCAACGGCTACCCAGAATGCCACGATCGTCGTCAGTCGCCAATTGTCAGCAAGTGGCGCAATGAGAAGGGCGACCGCCACAATTTGACTCACTGTTTTTAACTTGCCCCAGAGATTGGCACCCTGAATTGCCGTGCCGCCTTGCAAACTGGGATTAACGCGCCAACCTGCGATCGTTAACTCCCGTGCCAAGATCAGAAAGACTCCCCACGCTGGAACTTGCCCCAGCTCAACCAGCGACAACAGGGGCGCTAACACCAACAGCTTATCGACCAGTGGATCGAGGAATTTGCCTAACTCAGTGACCTGGTTGAGCCTGCGAGCCAGGTACCCGTCTAACCAATCGGTGCCTGCGGCTACTAAAAACACCAGCAGCAGCCCCCAGCGCCATGCCGTTGTTGGCTCGCGTAAACCGTAGAGCAGTAGAGGGACTGCCAGCAGCCGAGAGACCGTAATCCAGGTTGGTAAGTTCATGTTGGACGTAGCGTCTAAACCCTAACGTTCACAGTCTAGACCCGGTACCCAAAAAAATGGGACAGCCCTTTCAAGACTGTCCCAACGTTCTATGTTCTCAGGAGAAATAACTTTTCAAGAGAGACGGCAGTTGAATAACCTAATAGATACCCCAAACGAAGGTTCGTGCTGTGAATGGTACGACCTGACTAGCGGCACATCGCTTCAACGTGCTCTAGCCAGCCTTCAGCTTTAACAAGCACCCTTTTTATCCAGCACAACAAGGATGGTTTTCACAATCAAACGCAGGTCATACACGATCGACCACTTGCGCTGGTAATCAACATCCATTTTCACGATGTCTTCAAAATCAATTACGGTTGAACGACCGTTTGCCTGCCACTCACCCGTGATGCCGGGTTTAACGTTAAGACGCTCCCAATGGTGTTTTTGGTAGCGGATGACTTCGTCTACTGTAGGTGGACGCGTGCCAACCAGGCTCATGTCTCCCATGAGTACATTCCAGAATTGAGGCAATTCATCAAGGCTGGTACGGCGTAAGAAGCGACCAACACGAGTAATGCGCGGGTCGTTTTTATTCTTGAAGATGCCACCTTTTGCTTCGTTGTTGACGAGATGCTTCAGCTTGTCAGCATTCATCACCATTGATCGAAACTTCCAGATGCGGAAAGTCTTTCCTTTCAGCCCACAGCGAATTTGGCTGTAGAGGATGGGACCGGGGTTGTCAAAGCGGACTGCGATCGCAACTGGAATTGCCACCATACCTGTGAGGGACAGCCCTACCAAAGCACCAACGATGTCGATGAAACGTTTAGCTTTACTGGTAACGGATGGGTGCATAGTACGAACACGTTCCTGCGGAGGGACGTTGGTAGCCTGACCCGCTTCTTTGGCGCGCTCACTTAGAGCGATGTGGAGAGCAGTGGGGATGTCAGAAGTAGTAGTCACGTTCGTAGTTGGCTTTACTAGGGTTCACTTTGCCTTCCACAAACATACGTAACTCCCCCAGCAATGCACAGTCTCTAGGAAGACGTTTGCTCAATCTTTATAACTACCGCCGGGTACTATGAAGTTCCGATGATTTTCTCTAAACAAATTTAATCTATTTGCTACTTGAGTTTCAGCGCTTCTACGTAGAAATGTAATTTCACCGCTGACCTTGAAGCCGGGTTGGAGGTAACACCAGCGATCGACCGATTTCAGCCGCGACTGCGGCAGCGCCGTAGCGATTCAGGTGGCTAGGGTCTGTGAAATAGAGGGTTTGGTTGAGCCAACGCTGACTGAGGTCATGGACGTTAAGCCCGTGCGATCGAGCGAACCGTTGCAGGTAAGTACGAAATTGCTGC
>JACMKO010000231.1 GCA_014380065.1 Leptolyngbya sp. ES-bin-22
CTTACATCAGAAGCCGATGACTGATGCGAAGTCGTTCAAGCTTACCGTGTTTTACCAGCAGCGTCGATCGCTTCAAACAATCGTTGTTTTGATGCTGAATGCAACCCTCATTTAGAGGTTATTCCTCAGTTGCACCAGTCACAAACAGACACACTACAATCACATAAAAGGCTTTTCCCTACATAGGAACTAACTGCATCAAAGTAGCGTCTCTAGCCAGCGTTTAACTTTAAAAAAGGCTTCCCAAACACCTCGACCTCGGAAACCCTGTATACACCAATAACAAAACGCTGGTGCTTACAAGAGGTCGCTCAAGTACAGCATCCGTTTGCCACTGTAGACAGAACTGCGGCACTGGCAAACTACGATCGCAGACCAAGTGCGGCAACCTTTTGCAGAAATCATTGCCTTAACAGATGAAAAGACGCTAAACATTCTTCGGTCTAAAGGTGTTGAACAAAAAGCTTAGATGTACTTTCTAAACCCAAAATTCGGTGAGCAAGCGAGCGTTCCGAATTTGCGTTGTCGAGATCTTAAAGAGCGCAGTAGGGATGGTTGAAAACGGTATCCGTACTTACGTAATGTGCCTGACGTTTACATTAGCTTCACCCCCAGATCGATTTTGTTCAAGCTATGAAGAAGCTCCTATGCAGTCAGTGGCATTACTGATTTTAGAACGCTAGCTTGAGGGCACGAGACGGTTCGCAACGCAGAGATCTACCATCGCTTTAACCTTAATGCTTGTCGTCACATCAAATACTAGAGGTTACCTAGAATGCCAGTCTCTTCACTGAAAACCCCTGTCTTGCCTGCTACTGTATTGGCTGGCGCAATGTTCGCCTCACTAACGGTGCCTCTAGCTGTTTTTGGTTCAGGACCAGTCGATATTCAACTGAACCAGGAACCGATTTTCTCTGGAACCATTAAAGATCTCGCAGCGCCTTATGTGGGCGTTGTAGGCGTACTCAGCATCGGCATTGGTGTCGCTGGCGTTGCGATCGCAGGATGGCAACAGTCTTCCCGCAAATCTGAACAAGTGGAAGCAAAGTTCTCCAACTTACAGCGCACGTTAGAGGAAAAAGAATCACAGCTAGAAGCAGCACTGCTATCAGAGCAGCGACTGGAAGCCTCTGGACTAGACTTCTTTCTTCAAGATGAAACGTCACCCAAGGCAGCATCGGCGGTTGCTACGGAGCCTAAGTCAGTCGTGACCAAAACCAAGACACCTGTTGTGACTGCCCACGCCAATGGCATTCAGCCCAGCCAACCGATTCTCGACTCAGAGCCGACTCAAGCGACAGTGCAATCGGTGGTTTCGACGCTGGCAGCCGCCCAGGCTTTTCTGAGCTTCACCCGCTCTAATGGCTCAGCACCCATCAACGACAGTCAGCCGATCGCGAAGGCACCTGCTGCCAACATTAGTCTGCAAGAGCTGCAAGATCAGCTTAAGCAAATCATGTCTCAGGTTGAGATGCTTCGCAGTTCGCTAGACGCTGATCGGCAACCTGCGCCTAAGCAGCATCAACAAGACCGTGCCGTCAACACACCGGAGCATCTACAGCATCGCCCTGTAGCGAAACCACAATGGGTCATGCAATAGGTGGTGTTCTGAACCGCCAGATGAAACTAACACGCTAGAGAGGATGGCTGAGCAGTGCCCATGTTGCTTTTAAGACATCCTCCCAACGCTGGTGTAGCATAATCTGGAATGCAGAAGTCAGAAAGCGGCACAGCAAAGTCTTCTTGCGTCTCGTTTTTAGCCTTTAACCAAAGCTGGTGCTTAGCTGCAACGATGCTTGGGTTATAAAACCTTCTTCCCAGCACAGATTCAAGACATTCATCTTCTCATCAAGAAGCGCAAACATGTAGGCAGCTATTGAGAGAACTTTGAACAAAAGCTTTGCATCAATCACTTTTCAGTGCTGATCACGTTTCAATTTTTAGACCGCTCACCTTCTTGGGAAGTAAAACCAGACATCGCCTTCAGCTACGTCCGGTTTATCTGTTGCATCTACTGAAGTATGGCTGTTAACGAAAGCGTTGCGAGAATGATAGAGGTGCGGTAGTTTGTTTCTCCCTTGTTGACAAATTCGCCTGTGTCAGACTGGCATTGACGGTACTCGGCTCCGATCGATTTGTTGAGTCTCCACTAGAGGTATTGGCATTCAACGTTAGGGAGGTGGTTTTTCCAATTGGTGGCATTACAGTCAGCGTTTGTTTCGCTTGGAGATACCATTGCTCATCCGCTGTGAAGTGCACATTTGACCCTTCCAATGTCTTGCCCTGCTGCTCTAATGTTTGCTTCAGCGCTTTAGATTGACTGCCTGGATCGATCGCAGCAACAAAAACAACATCTGTACTGGGTTTTAGCTGCGTTTGGCTAGATTGCCAGACTTCCTGATCCTGACCATCAGTCGTGCTCTGCCACAGTTTGAGAGTCGCTTGCCACTGCCCTTGTGAGACGACGACTGCTTGACGATCGAGGATGGCGTAATTTGAAGCGTCGTCTGTGCCGACTGATTTAGGCGACGCTGTGAGCGGACGAATGCCTTGCACAATCACTTGGCTCTGATCGGGGAAGTTGGTTCTACCTGAAACGGTGAAAACGCCAGGGCGATTGGATGGTTCCACCTTGAGGCTCAGTTCCACCTGGGACGATCGCTCCCTGGTACAGCTAACCGTTAGCAGCAGTAGTGAAGCGCAGATTGCTTTGACATAACGCTGAGAAGAATCATTCAGGCACAACGTCGGTAGCGATAGAAAGTTAGACATGACACATCCTTGGCTTTTATTGGTCACCGTAGACTCTGTAGCTCGGTCTCTATTACAAAGAACAATTCTCTGAGTATTTATCCGGAGCTTATTTAACTGAGTGCGTAAAGACTGGAGGGACGACGCACAGCAGATAACCGTTGAGCACCTTCTTCATCTAACTGGATTGAAACATGAATACTCTGGATAGTTTGAGAAAATCATCTAGGTGTTTTTAGCCGTAGAACTTAAGGTTTGTAGCGAGTGTTCCTGGTTCAGAATCATGTTCGGATTGCATCTAGCGTTGCCTGATTGAGTTAATTTCGTGAACCGCTTTTAGTGGGTAGCGTGATGGCTATCCCATTCAGAGTGTTCAGTTCAAAAAGACAAAAAGAGCGGCATTGAGAATTTAGTTAATCGTGGTGTGAATCGAATGACTCCTGAGCTTTTGCGGTCTACTGTATCCACCTTTCTTCTACCCTGGCAGGCTGGTTTAACTGGGTCATTATCTTTAACGGCGCTTCTAGCGGTAGGAGTGGCACCAGCGAATCCAGCACCGCTCCATACGCACGATCGTGCGGCACAATCGCCTCAGCAAGTTTTGGCTGAGGAGCAAGCTAAACTGGCAGCTTTGCGCGTGAGTCAGCAGGAAGGATTACCACCTTCTGCGATCGCGGCAAAGTCGATCGCGCCGCCCCAGTCTCTGCCCGTGATGGAATCGTCTCAGTCTGGCTACAACAGCGAGGACGAGCTGATTCAACAGATGGCTGGCAAGGCAGCAACGACGCGTGCCAAACCAGCCAAAGCCAAGCTGCCCGCTTTTTCACCACCATTCGCTGCTACGACGACATC
>JACMKO010000232.1 GCA_014380065.1 Leptolyngbya sp. ES-bin-22
ACCCATGTCAACAGAGAGCAACTAACTAGATTGTTCACGAACATCTGATACGGCAGCGCCCAAGACTCCATCAAACGCAGTTTGGCAAACAGCAGCGTTTCCACCATCACGGTCGGGTAAAGCCCAAACAGCACCGCAAAGTTCTGTTTCCACGCGGGTGGGCTAGAACGCTTACCTTCAGCGTTGATGCGCTTAGAAAACCAGGCTTCCAATCCCGTTAAGCCAGTACCCATGTGATAGCGGTATGAGCCAAATCGGCGCTTACCTCGGCTGATTAAGTCGTGTTGCGTGTCTGAATCAAGCCACTGACTGAGATTAGCGGGCGTATCAAAATGGACGATGATATACCATTTCGCCTGCGCCCCTTGAATGGGTGGAAACACATCGGTTCGCACATAGCCGTCAAACTGGCACACACCCGATCGAATCTCTGCTTGCCATTTCCGAAACTCTGATTCTTTTTCGCCAGGAATGCCGTCATACTCAATCACAATGCTGCCACTGGCGATCGGCTCAACTTGTTGGGTCATACGTGGAGGTGACAAAACGGTGCAAGCTTTTGCTACCCTACTTTACAAGCCCGTAAGTCGATGTAGCGTAGGGCAGGTATTCTAGGGAGAGTTCTCAACCCCCAGCCATGCCTCTTCCTCTCAAAAACAGCAGCAAACATTCGACACTTCAGCGCCTTCGTACCGTCACCCATCTGCTCGATAACGCCATTGCCATTCCTGGCACCCGCTTTCGGGTTGGGCTTGACCCCATTCTAGGCTTGTTGCCCGGTGCAGGCGATTTTTTGGGTGCGGCGCTTTCGGTTTACATCGTGATCGAAGCCGCTCGCTTTGGGTTGCCACAGAAGACCTTGACGCAGATGGTGTCGAACCTGGTCTTGGATTCGATCGGCGGTTCACTCCCTATCCTGGGAGACGTTTTTGATACCACATGGAAAGCTAACAGCCGCAATTTGGCGCTACTGGAGGCTCACATTGTTGCACCAGAACCCACGAAAGCAGCCGATCGCCGCTTCGTGGTTCTCGTCATTGTCGCCCTGGCGCTGCTGCTTATTGGCATTGCCATTGTCGCGACATTGTTAATCACTTGGCTGGTAAAGACGCTGGCTGGCTAACGGTAAGCGGTGAGCGTGGTGTAGAAATTGACTGACGGCACAACACCATTGTCGTGCTGGTGTTGTGCTCAAAGCCAAGGCGCTCGTAAAACGACTGCTGATGTGTGGTCATCAAATAAATGCGCTCGACTCGGTTCATCTTGGGGTGACTGAGCACCGTTTGCATCAGCCGTCGCCCCAGTCCTACGCCCTGGTATTCAGGATGAATCACCACATCCCAAATGGTGGCGCGGTAAATGCCGTCGGACGTTGCTCTAGCAAAGCCAATCATTAAATCACGATCCCAGGCAGTTATCACCGGATCACTATTGGCGATCGCGATCGCTAAATCCTCGGCACATCGCTCTTTTGCCCAAAACGCAGCAATCTGAAAAAGCGCCTGAAGCTGAAGCAACTCTACACGCTTCTGGTCACAAAACTGAATCTGATGACAGTCCATTCCGACATCACGTGTAACAACATTGTTTCTTCAACATAATCTAACTTCATAAAGATCTAGCGTCATAAAGTGGGGATTCATCCTTTGGGGGGGAACCTGACACTACCTTTTTGACTCGTTCATCATGAAAGCTTGACCACTGCCAGTTAGAATACACACAGCAGCTATTCGTCCCTGGTTTTGCGCTTTGCTGCAACGCAACCACAACCAAGACTCGTAGCTCTGAAAATTCTTGTCTCTTTATGCCCCATCCTGTTCGCCCATCGTCTCGTTACGCTATCCGTCGATCGTTGATCGAGCGCTGGCATTTGCGCAGGCGGGGGCGATCGATGTTCGTCTTACTGCTGTTGCTGTTGACTTGGAGCCTGTGTTTGGGCTGGGGACTGGCGCAAGCGAAAGAACCACGCGCGATCGAACCCATAGCACAGCCGTTACCAGCCTCTAGTGCCGCACAGCCTGCGGCGATCGGCACCGTTGACGTTGTGCCAAGCAGCTTCAAGTTGGGTCAAGATCTGTATCTAGAAAACTGCGCGAGCTGCCATATTGGACTGCCGCCACAGGTGATGCCTACAGAAACATGGCGGCAGCTAATACAAGACTCCCAGCATTACGGGGCACAAATTCAGCCGCTCACTGCGCCCAATCTGCAAGTCGTTTGGCAATATATCCGCACCTTCTCCCGTCCCCAGTCCGCAGACGAAGAGATTCCGTATCGTGTGTACCAATCACGTTACTTCAAAGCCCTGCATCCCAAAGTTAAGCTGCCCACCCGAGTCGGATTGAGTAGCTGTGCTTCTTGCCATCCTGGAGCAGGTAAATATGATTTCCGCAGCCTGACCGCCGAGTGGCAGAACGCGCCATAGAGAAAGGCTAAAGGCTAAAGGATGAAGGCTCAATTGATTAATCCTTTAGCCTTGATACTTCAGCCTTTCCCCCTTCCCCCTCACTTCTAATTGCGGTGATAGGATTAAGGTAGACCACATTGTTGCTTCAAAGATGCGTCCCAGAGGTACGTCCTGCCGCTTTGAGGGCTTACTAACGGTGATTGAAGTACCGTCATTGCTTGTACACACTTTCCAAGACTAGGAACTGTTTATCTTTCTGCCATGCTTAAGACTCTGCTGGGCGATCCCAACGTACGTAAACTCAAGAAGTATCAACCGCTCATTACCGAGGTTGCCCTACTGGAAGAAGAAGTGCAGCCTCTATCTGACCACGAGTTACAGGGCAAGACAGCAGAGTTTAGACAGCGCCTTGAGAACGGCGAATCGTTAGACGATCTGCTGCCAGAAGCGTTTGCAGTCGTGCGAGAAGCTGCCCGGCGGGTGTTGGGGATGCGCCACTTCGATGTGCAGGTCTTGGGCGGCATTCTGCTGCACGATAACGAAGGCGGACGTGTCAAAGGGCACCTTGCTGAAATGAAGACAGGGGAAGGTAAAACCCTGGTTTCAACGCTGCCAGCCTATCTCAACGCGATCGCAGGTAAAGGTGTTCATGTCGTCACGGTAAATGATTACCTGGCACGGCGCGATGCCGAGTGGATGGGGCAGGTGCATCGCTTTCTAGGCTTAAGCGTAGGGCTGATTCAGCAGAGCATGAGTCCAGCCGATCGCCAGCGCAACTATGCCTGCGACATCACCTACGCGACCAACAGCGAACTTGGCTTTGACTACCTGCGCGACAACATGTCGACCGCGATGGTCGATGTCGTACAGCGTCCGTTTAACTATTGCATTATTGACGAAGTGGACTCGGTGCTGATTGACGAAGCCCGCACACCGTTGATTATCTCTGGTCAGGTTGAGCGTCCCAGCGAGAAATATATGAGAGCCGCAGAAGTCGCGGCTTCCCTGACTCGGAAAGCCAACGAGGATGATCCCGACAATCACTACGAAGTAGACGAAAAGCAGCGCAACGTGATTCTGGCGGACGAAGGCTTTATTGCAGCAGAACAATCACTAGGCGTAACGGATCTCTTCGACCCGCAAGACCCTTGGGCACACTACATTTTCAATGCGATCAAGGCGAAAGAACTGTTCATCACCGACGTAAACTACATCGTCCGCAACGACGAGATTGTGATTGTGGATGAGTTCACTGGGCGCGTGATGCCGGGTCGTCGCTGGAGCGATGGGCTACATCAGGCGATCGAAGCCAAAGAGCGCGTCGAAATTCAGCCCGAAACCCAAACCCTGGCGACGATTACCTACCAAAACTTCTTCTTGCTCTATCCCAAGCTGGCAGGCATGACGGGAACAGCCAAAACCGAAGAAGCGGAATTCGGCAAAATCTACAACTTGGAAGTGGCAACGATTCCCACGAATCGCCCCACGGGACGACGCGATTTGTCCGACGTGGTATATAAAACGGAAGACGCGAAATGGAACGCGATCGCCGAAGAGTGCGCGCAGATGCACGAAGTGGGTCGTCCCGTCCTCGTCGGCACCACCAGCGTCGAGAAATCTGAACTGCTGGCACGGCTGCTCCAAGAGCGCAGTATTCCCTTTAATCTGCTGAATGCCAAACCAGAAAACGTGGAGCGAGAGTCAGAAATTATCGCTCAGGCAGGACGAAAAGGTGCTGTGACGATCGCCACTAACATGGCAGGTCGCGGGACAGACATCATTCTGGGTGGTAACGCTGACTACATGGCACGGCTAAAAGTCCGAGAGTACTTCATGCCTCGGATTGTGCAGCCAGAAGACGAAGATACCTTTGGTGTGACCGATGTGCCAGCGCTAGCCAGCAGTCGTGGTGGTGGACAGGGCTTTGTGCCCGGTAAGAAAGTGAAGTCCTGGAAAGCGTCGCCCCAAATTTATCCCACTCAACTTTCTAAAGAAGCCGAGCAACTGCTGAAAGCAGCCGTTGACGTTGGCGTGCAGCAGTACGGAGAGCGATCGCTGCCTGAACTCGAAGCCGAAGATCGGGTTGCCGTCGCTTCTGAAAAGGCACCGACCGAAGACCCTGTAGTTCAAAAGCTGCGCGAAGTCTACAATCTCATTCGTCACGAATACGAAGCCTTTACCAGCCGTGAACACGATGATGTGGTGCAGTTGGGTGGTCTACACGTCATTGGAACAGAGCGACACGAATCCCGCCGGATCGATAACCAATTGCGCGGTCGGGCAGGACGACAGGGTGACCCTGGCTCTACCAAGTTCTTCCTCAGCCTGCAAGACAATTTGTTGCGCATCTTCGGCGGCGATCGCGTGGCAGGCTTGATGAATGCCTTCCGCGTGGAAGAAGACATGCCAATCGAGTCGGGAATGCTGACCCGATCGCTCGAAGGCGCGCAACGCAAAGTGGAAACCTACTACTACGACATCCGCAAACAGGTCTTTGAATACGACGAAGTGATGAACAATCAGCGTCGTGCCATCTACGCCGAGCGTCGTCGCGTCCTGGAAGGGCAAGACCTTAAAGAGCAAGTCGTCAAATACGCTGAGCGTACGATGGACGACATTGTAGAGGCGAAAGTCAATCCCGATCTGCCCTCAGAAGAATGGGATCTTAAGAGCCTGGTCAGCAAAGTGCAAGAATTCGTTTACCTGCTGTCTGATCTAGAGCCAGATCATCTAGCAGACATGACGATCGGCGAAATTAAAACCTTCTTACACGAGCAAGTCCGCATTGCCTACGATCTTAAGGAGGCACAGATTGATCAGATTCAACCGGGGCTGATGCGTCAGGCTGAACGGTTCTTCATCCTGCAACGCATTGATACCCTTTGGCGCGAACACCTACAGCAGATGGATGCCCTCCGTGAATCAGTCGGGCTGCGTGGCTATGGGCAAAAAGATCCCTTGATCGAATATAAGAGCGAAGGTTATGAGATCTTCCTGGAAATGATGACTGAAATCCGCCGCGATGTCGTCTACTCCTTGTTCCAGTTTCAACCTCAGATGCAGCCCACCGCTGCTGTTGCGTCTGAAACAATCTAGAACTCAGTTGATAGGGTGGAGATCTCGAAGGGCAATCAATCGATCGCCCTTTTACCCAGCTTTCAACCCGATGCCCTAACTTTTGTTGCGACAGCTATACTTGACAAAGCTAAAGCGTGGTTTGTAGGCTTTAAGGCAATGAATGCTTGGGTGCTTTTTACGCTTTGGTGCTGATGGTAGGAATAATAACGGTAGTCCTAACCAAAACTACATCAGTCAATCTACAAGGTGACAGTCTTTGGCGTTTACTCTCTGAGGCTGACCAGTCGATGCTTGGCTCATCCGGTGAATTAAAGCCATTCCTAGCGATCGCGCCTCTTCAAGAGCATGGCATAGGCAAAATACAGGGGCGCTGGTACACTTGATCCAGGTTTGTCGAGCATTATTCTTTATTCCACAAGTTTGAAATCCTCCGATCGGGCGACTTGAACAGGTGAAGCCTGCTCTATGCTCTTGCGATAATCTGACCACAGTGGGCTTTCACACGTATCTAAAAGATTTCGTATGCCCTGCAGCAATGATCATTGGAATGAGATGCTTCAACGCTAAGTGTTTGACTTTGTTATGGCTTGTGTCCTTGCTTAAGCGACGTTCATCTAAAGCATTTGGTTACGCTTTGTTAGTCCTTTAAAGTGAGTGAACAACCCTATGAATGTTGAAGGGACAAGCAAAAATCACAATAGTCAACCTTTTCCACGTGAGAGGGGCAGTTCCAAGCCAGTACAAGATTCTGAGCGTGACCCTCAACCACCACGCAAAGGGAGGCGGCGTTTCCTGGTACCTGCCCTTATTGCAGCGGCAATTTTGGGAGGCGTTGGCTGGATCGTGTTCAGTCGGTTCATCATGCCGATACTCATTTTCAGCAGCATGAAGCCACAGCTAACACCAGTTGAGTTATCGTCGCCAAAGATAGCGCCAATTGCCGATAGCTCAGACTATGCGGCTAATCTTGATTCGCGCCAGTCTGTCACTTTGCAGCCACGGGTGTCGGGGCAGATTGCGGCTATTTATGTCAAAGCTGGCGATCGCGTTGAGGCAGGCACACCCATCATTCAAATTGATGCCGCGCAACAGCGCGCTCAGGTTGCCAGCCGTGATGCTGCCGTAGAGTCAGCCGCGACTGACATTACCGGGGCGCAGGCAGATGTCGCCAGTGCTAGAGATACGCTTCGATCGCTCCAGGCGAAACGGGTTGCCAATTTGTCTGATGTGCAGTTTAACCAGAGCGAATACAAGCGCTACCAGGATCTGTTTGCTCAGGGAGCCAGCAGCAAGCAAGTGCTTGATCAAAAGCTAAATGCACTTCAAACCTCGCGGGCAACCCTGAGCCAAACAGAGGCGGACATCCGCGCACAGCAGGGAGCCATCGCGCGATCGCAGTCAACCGTTGCAAAAAACCAGCGTACTTTACAGCAAGCACAAGCAAATGTGACTGAAGGGCAAGCAGAGCTTCAGTATTACACCATCAAAGCGCCCTTTTCGGGGGTCGTTGGTAACATTCCTGTCAAGGTGGGCGATTTTGTTGATAACACCTCTCCAATGCTCCGCATCACGCAGAACGAGCAGCTTGAGGTGCAAATGCAAATTCCTTTAGACAGGGCACCCGCCTTGCGATCGGGTTTGCCTGTACAACTACTGGATGAACAAGGCAAAGTACTGCAAACTGGTAAGGTGTCCTTCATTGCGCCAGATGTTGACCCGTCTACGCAATCTGTACAAGCAAAAGCGGTTTTTAGCAATTCGAGCGGCAAGCTGCGAACCTCACAATTTGCTCGCGTGCGAATCATTTGGTCAACCCGTCCGGGTGTTTTGGTACCAGTAACTGCGATTTCGCGGTTAGGCGGTAAGGATTTTGTGTTTGTCGGTACGTCGTTCAAGGCTTCAGGCTGCAAAGCTGCCTCTGCGGGAGAGGGGGCACCACCACCGACTAACGTTGACCCTGGACAACTAACGGTGGCTCAAAAGGCAGTCAAGCTAGGCAAAATTGTGGGCAACGAGCAGGAAGTGCAGGACGGACTGGGCGAAGGCGATCGCATCATCACTTCCGGCATCCTGAGCTTGCAAAATTGTCTGATTGTTCAAGAAGCGGCAGCCACACCAAAGTAATTTCCACGGCTCAACTTAAAGTGGGCTAGCGGGCAGGAGTCCGTAGTTCATGGCACATCACTATTGACAGCGGGCAGTTTCCTCAGGACACCTGTGCTTTATGATTCTCTCCATTTCAACCTTCTTTATTCGTCGCCCGATTTTTGCAACAGTTTGCTCGATCGTTGTGACGCTCCTAGGCATTGCCTGCATCCCGACGCTGCCGATCGCGCAGTATCCGGATATTGCGCCCCCACAGGTGAGTGTCACCTCCAACTACATTGGTGCCAGTGCGGAAACAGTCGAATCGACTGTAACAAATATTCTGGAGCGAGAGCTAAACGGCATCAATGATTTGCGCTACATCAAGTCTACGAGCGCTAACGATGGTACCAGCACCATCAACCTGACCTTTGGACTGGGTCGCGATCAGGATCTGGCAGCAGTCGATGTGCAAAATCGAGTGTCAACGGTACAGTCGCGTTTACCAGGACCCGTAACCCAGACGGGTGTTCAGGTAACGAAAACCAATAGCAACTTTTTGCTGGCGATGGGGCTGTATTCCGATCTCGATGAGAAAACTGGGCAAGATGTTTACGACAGTACCTATCTCAGCAACTACGCCGATCTTTACATTGCCGATGCGCTGAAGCGGATCAAAGGTGTGGGCGGGGTGCAAACTTTTGGTGAGCGCAAGTATGCGATGCGCCTCTGGGTTGACCCAGAACGTCTCGCCAGTCGCAGCTTGACACCCCAGGATGTAATCACAGCGCTGCAAGAGCAAAACCTCCAGGTGGGTGCAGGGCAAATTGGGCAACCACCCACTGATGATGGACAGCAATATCAATATGCGGTCACGGCTCAAGGACGCTTTAAAAACGCGGATGAGTTTAACGACATGGTTGTGAAAACAACTGAGACCGGCACGCTGGTCAAACTGCGGGATGTGGGTCGAGCCGAACTGGGCGCTGAAAACTACGGGTCTGTGCTGCGCTTTACGCCAAGCGATCGCATTACGCACCAGGGCGTTGGGCTTGGCATCACCCAGCAGTTTGGCAGCAATGCGCTGGATACAGCCCATGACGTGAAAGAGGAAATGAAGCGCCTGGCGGCAAGCTTCCCACCGGGAATGCGCTACGCGGTTGCGTTTGATACCACGACCTTTATTGAAGCGGGCGCAGAAGAGGTTATCGTCTCGCTGATTACGTCGATCGGGTTAGTAGTACTCATTATCTTTATTTTCTTGCAGAGCTGGCGATCGGCGCTCATTGCCTCAATCACCATTCCAGTCGGTTTGCTCGGTACCTTTATCTTTGTGAAGCTGTTGGGCTTCTCCATTAATACGCTGACGTTATTTGCCTTGACATTGGCAACTGGGTTAGTGGTGGATGATGCAATCGTCATTGTGGAAGATATTACCCGGCGCATTCAAGATGACGGGGTGCGACCGTTAGATGCAGCGATTGCCTCTATGAACGCCTTGACTGGTGCGGTCATTGCCACCTCCATCGTGCTCATGACAGTGTTTGTACCCGTCGCCTTCTTCCCTGGCACAACAGGGCAGCTTTACAAGCAGTTTGCACTGACGATTGCCTTTTCAGTGGGTGTTTCAAGCTTTAGCGCCATCATCCTTACACCAACCCTGTCGGCGATTTTGCTCAAACGCGGACAGATGCCCAATAACTGGTTCTTTAATCGAGTTAATGCCCTTATTGAAAGCACTCGGCAGCGCTATGTCCGATCGCTTGGCAACCTGACGGGACGGAAGGGCTTGATCGTTGGGTTGTTTGCAGGTGCACTGGCACTCACGTACTGGGTTTATACGATCGTGCCAGGAGGTTTTATTCCTGATGAGGATCAGGGCTATTTCATCACGATTGTCCAGGCACCTGAAGGCGTATCGCTCAACTACACCCGCAATGTATTGGAGAAAGCAGAAGAGATTCTCAAGCAGCAGCCAGAAATTGAAAATATTTTTGCGATCGGTGGCTTTAGCTTCAGTGGTGCAACCCCTAACAACGGCTTGATTTTTACAACCCTCAAACCTTGGGGCGAACGCAAACAAGCCGAGCAGTCTGTGAAGTCTATTATTGGCGGCTTTTTCCCACAGCCATCAGGGTTATTTCCCAAACTGTTGGGCATCAAAGAGGCCACGGTGATTCCGGTCTCGCCACCACCGTTGCAGGGTGTGGGGAATTTTGGAGGCTTCGATTTTCAACTGCAAGACCGCACTGGCTTGGGCTTTGACGTGCTTGGTGAAAACCTCAACAAATTTATGGGTCGTGCTGCAACCTATCCGTCCCCAGACAAGGCTCAGTTGACCGGGTTGCGACCCACTTTTAACGCAAACACCCCCCAAATTTCAGTAGAAGTCAATCGTACGCGGGCCAACCAACTCCAGGTACCGCTACAAGATATTTTCAACACGCTGCAAACGGCGTTAGGGTCAACCTACGTCAATGACTTCAACCAGTTTGAACGCACCTACCGGGTTTATGTGCAGGCGGATCAGCAGTTTCGCTCAAACCCCGAAGACATCAAGCGGCTGTATGTGCGATCGCAAACGGGCAAAATGATTCCGCTGAGCAACCTGGTGACGGTCACTCAGACGATCGGCCCATCCATCATCACTCACTACAACCTGTTCCGCTCCGTCGAAATTACAGGTGCACCCGCACCCGGTGTTAGTTCTGGGCAGGCGATACAGGCAATGGAAGCGGTGGCAAAAGAAACACTACCCAGGGGCTTTGGTTATCAATGGTCTGGGTTGTCGCTGGAAGAAATTGAGGCTGGCGGCAGCGCCATCGTTATCTTTGCGTTGGGGGTTGTCTTCGTTTACCTGACGTTGGCGGCTCAATACGAGAGCTATATCGATCCATTCATCATCTTGCTGACGGTGCCGCTGGCCATTCTGGGTGCGTTGATTGCAATTTTGCTGCAAGGTACGGCTAACGATGTTTACACTCAGATTGGCTTTGTCATGCTGATTGGGATGGCCAGTAAAAACGGCATTCTCATTGTGGAATTTGCGAATCAGCTTTATGAGCAAGGGTGGAGCATTACGAAAGCCGCACTGGAAGCCTCTCAAGAACGCTTACGACCCATCCTCATGACGGCGATCGCGACAATTGTGGGTGCCTTTCCCCTTCTCATTGCGACGGGTGCGGGTGCTGCTGCTCGTCAATCGTTGGGGGCGGCGACCGTCGGTGGGATGTGTGTGGCAACAGTCCTCAGCCTCTTTGTGGTACCGATTTTATACATCGTGATCAAAACTGCTGAAGCGCGCTATCGACGAGGGCCCTATAAGCCCGCGATCGCAGACGCATACGAAGCTGACCCCGATACTACCCCTACTAGTAAGGAAGCTACATCTAAGCGTTAAGCAAGCAAGCGTTACCGCGATCGCCCTGACCCTGTGGTACTGCTGTAGCGCCTGTTCCTTTAAGCGGTATGAAGCCCTGGCAAAGCTGCGAGGTCGCAGCGGTCATCGATCGCAAAACTATCTTAAAGTTGAGCGCCAAAATCCTGATGGCGATCGCTTTTTCTGTAGAAAGGAAAGGCAGCCAGAAATAGGCGCTTGTTGATGGCTCCTTTAAAAGCATCTAGCTCTTGACAAGCCTGTAGAGGCTGCGCGGTTGATCGCTTTCATGAGTGCACAATGATTTACAAAAAGAATTCCCTTCAGGCAGACTGCTCGCCGCCGCCACATCAATCTGCCGTGAAGCTTCTCACGTTTGCATTCTCACCGATCGCAGCACTGCTCGTTTTCACTGCATACCCCGCGACTGCACGGGCACAAGGCTGTGCCTCGTCCTACGAGCCTGGAACACTCCAGCAGCGCACCAACGCTGGCTTGTTTGACGGCAGAGTCGGACCCATTAAAGTGGTGAATAATACCGAAACGGCGACGATTGTTTCGCTGTATCATCCCGATGCGCCAAAGCGGATTTTTAAGTATTGGTACGCCGAACCGGGACAGAGCTATCTGTTGGGCACTGACAACTACAGCAGCGATTGGGGCATTCAAGTTGATGAAGGTCCAATCTGTCTCGTGGGGCGCGTAGCGAGTTGGGATGGACAGCTCTTTACAACCTTCCCCAGTCGTTTGTTTATTGCGGACGCTCCCCCAACTGCCAGTGCAGCCATCACGAGAAGTCAAACTACGCTGGCAGTAGCAACGTCGCCGCCACAATCACCTGAAACCTATGAGGCGATCGCCACCAAGCAGATTACCAAAGGAGAAGCCCGAAGCGGTTTGATTTCCTTGCTGCGGGCGGCTGATCTGTATCGGGCAAGTGGACGCGTCAAAGAAGAAGAGCGGGTGCGCGATCGCATTAAACAAATTCGCAACACGGCTAAAGCGTCGGCATCAAAGCTGTAGGCAACGTCGATCGCCACCGTTGCCGCTAGTATTGTAATTGCCAGTACTCTGCAATGTCATTCTGCGCGATCGTCATGTCTTCCAAGCAAAAGCCCACCAGCGACTCTCATGTAACCTCCGACAAGGGACGAGTTGTCTACTCTGAGTTTGGCAACGCTGACAATCCTGAGGCGCTTAAACGGGCAGTGCCCGACCTGCCCCCCAACCAGCAAAACCTGAGAGTAGAAGCATCTCGGGCTGGACGGAAGGGGAAGACAGTCACGATCGTGCGTGGATTTCAGGCAAACTCAGAGACGCTAGCAGAGCTGCTCAAAAAGCTTAAAGCCCACTGCGGTGCTGGCGGTGCGTTAAAAGAAAATGAGCTGGAAATCCAGGGCGATCATAAGCAGAAAGTCGTTGAATTCTTGGTCAAGCTGGGTTACAAGGCAAAGGGCAGTGGTGGCTAAACCGTTTCTTTTTGAACGGCGATAGAAGAAAGCAAACGGTGACAGGCTCTACCGTCGTCGAGTGCCAAGCATACCGCCCAACACTCCACGTACAATGCTTTTACTTTGAGAGCCGCCTAACGCCTGGGCAGTACTGCCAGCCATATTGATGAGAAA
>JACMKO010000233.1 GCA_014380065.1 Leptolyngbya sp. ES-bin-22
TATGATTTCCCTTGACCTTTCGGTCTACTGGCATTCGCTTTTTGGGTCATCCTACTCCCACTGAGGAGTTGAGTCTTCCTTGCGGTTGACCGACTGTAGCTATTGCTTCAGACCTCATTGGGGTTATCACGTTCTACACGTTTGAGATTCATCTGGAGAGGGTGTTTCCTTTACTGCGGGGATTGGGTGTCCTCAACTCTAGTTCCGCAGGCTAGATTTCCGTATCCCATCATCACCGTATCAGCCATGTTTCAGTGACCAGAATTCACGCAGCCTCAATGGAAATTCACTCACGTTCACCCATCCAGATTTCCCCTTGCCCGGAACCCCTTGATGGCTAAGGACTTCCTTAGACGTTATCTCCTTGCAAAAGACCTCTCCGTTACCAGAAATGCCCTTGGAGATTGGGGATAGGATTTGGACACTATCCTAGAGAAGGCGGCTTCTCACTCAAATCGTGCAACGTCGTGTCGCACTACGGAAAGTTTCTGTATAGCTCCCTAATTTGGGCAGATACCCCGAAAGCACCATTGCAGTTTACGATGTCAGGGTGTGTTGAAAGATTGCATAAGTACCTATGAACCGTAATTGGCCGATCGCGCTTGCCGCCTTGTTGCTGTCAGCTCTGGGCGTTGCCTGTTCCCCACAGCCCCCAGCAGCTAATGCACCTGAAGCGAAAAAAGAGGCTGCAACGAAAGCGGTATTTACGATCGGAGCCATTCCCGATCAAGACCCGGAGCAGCTTCAGCGACTTTATGCCAAGCTATCAACCTATTTGCAGCAGGAATTAAATGTGCCTGTGACCTACAAGCCCGTCACCGACTACACGGCAGCGGTGACCGCATTCAAAGTTGGCGATCTCCAGATGGTTTGGTTTGGTGGTTTGACGGGTGTGCAGGCGCGGTTGCAGGTGCCCGGTGCCGAGGCGATCGCGCAGCGGGAGATTGATTCCAACTTCCACAGCATTTTTATTGCGAATAAAAAAAGTGGACTGGCTCCCATTACCGATCAAAAAGAGCTGGCAGCACTGAAAGGCAAAACCTTTACCTTTGGCAGCGAATCTTCGACCTCTGGACGGCTGATGCCTCAGTATTTTCTGCAACAGGCAAATGTCAAGCTGGAGGATTTCAAAGGTGAGGTGGGTTTCTCCAAAAACCACGATGCCACGCTGAAGCTGGTGCAGTCAGGCACGTATGACGCTGGGGTAATGAATGAAAAAGTGTGGCTTAGCCGCTTAAAAGAAGGCAAAGTCGATACCAGTAAGGTGGAAGCAATCTGGCGCACCCCGTCTTACTATGATTACCATTGGGTGATTAATCCCGCTGTGAAACAGCAGTTTGGGGCAGATTTTGAGCAAAAAGTGCAAGCAGCGTTGTTCAAGCTTAATCCTGCTGTGCCAGAGCAGAAAGAGATTCTCGACTTGTTCAATGCCAAGAAATTTGTGCCGACGCAAAATGCTAACTACGCCCAAATTGAGCAGGTAGGACGGGAAATTGGCAAGATTAAGTGATGACGATCGCCCCATTGTTTGAGCTGAAGCATGTTTCTCACCGCTTTGGGCACTTTCCAGCACTAACCGACATCAACCTGCAACTCTATCCAGGAGAATGCATTGGATTGGTTGGCTCTAGCGGAGCGGGGAAAAGTACCCTCTTGCGATTGCTCAACGGCACCCTTTCTCCCAGTGAAGGAGAAGTCTGGGCGCTGGGCTGCAACCTCAACCAACTCTCGCCGCGACGCTTACGACAGGTGCAGCGTCAGATTGGTACGATCTACCAGCAGTTTCACCTGATTGATACCCTGCGAGTCGTGCATAACGTCAATGCGGGACATTTGGGGCGCTGGTCATTGCCCAAAGCGCTGCTGTCATTGCTGATGCCGCTGGAGGTCGAGACAGCAGCGAAGGCATTGATGCAGGTGGGTATTCCCGATAAGCTGTATGCCCGCACCGATCGCCTCTCTGGTGGTGAACAGCAACGAGTGGCGATCGCGCGAGTGCTGGTGCAAAACCCGCTGGCGATTCTGGCAGATGAGCCGATCGCAAGCCTTGACCCGGAGCGCAGCCGAGAGGTGATGGATCTCCTGCGATCGCTGGGTGAACAGACCGGACAAACCCTCATTGTGAGCCTGCACGATGTGGCAATGGCGTGTCAGTATTGCCAGCGGTTAATTGGGCTACGGCAGGGGGAGTTAGTTTTTGACACACTGACTGAACAGGTTACGCCTACCATGTTTGACGCGCTCTATCGGCTTGAGCCATAGCATGAAGACGACCCTGCCGCGCCAACCGTATTTGACTGCCCCCCTGGGATGGGGACTGGTTGGGCTAGGGGCGATCGTCCTTTCACTACTGACGGCGGGACTCTTCCAGCGAGATCTGGTGAATGTCGCCGGGTTGCCTCAGCTCTGGCAATTTCTCCAGGCGGCAGCACATCCCGATCTCAGTCAGAATCTGCTCCAGGTGACGCTGAACGCCACGGTAACAACGTTTGCCTATGCGGTCTGTGGCACATTGTTTAGCCTGATTCTGGGCGCGATCGGTGGCATTCTGGTTTCGCAAGTGTGGTGGCAAACGGTGTCGCCACGTCAGCACCAGGTTTCCTCCTGGTGGTACGGCATCCGGTTTCTGTTGGCAGTGCCCCGTGCGATTCACGAATTGATCTGGGGCTTGTTTTTTATCAACCTTTGGGGCTTAGATCCGTTGACGGCAGTGCTGGCGATCGCCATTCCCTTTGGAGCCATTACTGCCAAAGTATTTGCAGAGATTCTAGATGAAACGCCTCGACAGCCTTTAGACGCGTTGCTGCATAGTGGTGTGTGTGCGCCGATCGCGTTTTGCTACGGCTTATTACCGCTGGCAGGGCTGAATTTGGTGTCTTACGCCTTTTATCGCTTTGAGTGTTCCATCCGCTCTGCGGCGGTACTGGGCATTATTGGGGCAGGCGGCTTGGGCTACGAAATTCTGCTCAGTCTACAATCGCTTCAGTATGAGCAACTCTGGACATTTTTCTACGCGCTCTTTGTGTTGAATGGACTGGTGGACTTTGGTAGTGCCTGGTTACGCCGTTACTTGAACTGTGCGAATCGCTTGGAGTTGAACTTACCGTCAGCTCAGCGATCGCAGCGTCAATCGGTTGCTCACACTCAGCCGTCACACCGTCACGCCATTCAGAGAAGCTTTATTGGGCTGATGCTTCTGGGGCTAACGGTCTTCTCGTTTTGGTCTGTCCATGCTAATTACAGCAAGCTCTGGGCAAGCCGAACCCGTCAGCTATTGGGAGAACTGGTGCGATCGTCCCTGCCGCCCGATTGGAGCCTGCTGCCCCAGCTTTTGCCGCTCTCAATCCAAACGGTGGCGATGTCCATGCTGGCGATCGCGCTGGCAGGCTTGGGTGGGATGCTGCTGGCGTTTCCCTCGGCATCGAATAGTTTGCTGTCCGGTGGTGTGCTCAATCCTGTCCGTCCAAACTATTGGGCAATGGCTGGACGTTTACTCACACAAACGATCTTGCTGATGGCTCGCGCCATTCCAGCACCGATTTGGGCATTGGTCGCGCTGTTTGTGCTGTTTCCAGGGATTCTACCCGGCGCGATCGCCCTTGGTATTCACAATCTAGGCATTCTCGGTCGCTTAAAAGCAGAGACGATCGAGAATCTGGATACCCGTCCCTTAGAAGCGCTGAAAGCTCAGGGTGCTCCTGGTTCTCTCGTCTTCCTCTATGGTGTGTTGCCGCTAAGCCTGCCCCGTTTTCTGGCGTATGATTTGTACCGCTGGGAAGTTTGTATGCGGGAAACGGTGATTGTGGGCTTAGTTGGCGCGGGTGGTTTAGGACGCTTACTAACTGAGCAACTAAGCAGCTTTGATTATCGCGGCACGATCGTCACACTGGCGGGTTTCCTGCTGCTGACGTTCCTTGTAGACGCGATCAGTGCTCAAGTGAGACGATCGTTGCGTTAGAGCGAAAGGATTCAGAGCGTTGGCAAAAGAGAATGTGGATCAGCCATCGACAACAGCAGCCAATCGATCCATCTCCATCATCATTCCCGCGTTGAATGAGTCCAAAAACTTACCTCGGACGCTGCAAGCCCTGCAAACTACCTTGGCTGTAGAAGTAATTGTAGTGGATGGCGGGAGTTTGGATGGCACCATCAGCGTGGCAGAGTCCTGGGGCGCTAAAGTGATTTGCTCACCCGTGTCAGGGCGTGCCTATCAAATGAATGTGGGTGCTGCCGCAGCTCAAGGCGACATTTTGCTATTCCTGCACGCGGATACATGCCTTCCTGGTGGGTTCGATCGCCTCGTTCGACAGACGTTGCTGCAACCAGAGGTGATTGCAGGAGCCTTTGAGCTGGCAATTGATGGCACGACCCCGGGGCTTCGTCTGGTGGAATGGGGCATACACGTACGATCGCACCTTTGCCAGATGCCCTATGGTGATCAAGCTATCTTCATGTCAACAGCTACGTTTCGCGCGATCGGTGGTTTTCCAGAGCGGCCAATCATGGAGGATTTTGAGTTGATGCGGCGGTTGAAACGACGGGGACGGATTGCGATCGCGCCTGACACTGTACTAACGTCGGGTCGCCGCTGGCAGAAATTGAATGTCTGCCGCACCACGCTCATCAATCAAGCCATCATTCTTGGCTATCTGCTAGGCATTTCTCCAGCACGCTTGGCTGATTGGTATCGACGTTGGGGCAAATAGTAGCAGATGGAATGTAATTGTTTAAGGGTGTGTTGGTGACGGTGGGCGATCGGACGATCGCTCAGATGTCGTTGAGGAAAACGGCTTGTTAGACCGTCCTATTTACCGATATGGGACAGCCAAAATCTTATTTGTTAATATCTAGAGGCGATCTACCCTAAGTTTATAGGTAGAGCACTTGTACCGAAACTGGTGTTGGTTGCGCTCGGTTCGGGAACGCTGTGATTAAGGGTGCAAGGTTGTAGACAAGTGAACAAGACCCACATCATAATCAATCTCGAGGTTTCCAATACCATGCAAACGGTTCAAGTTGAGTACTCAGGTCAGATTCAAGTCAATGCAGGCAAAAACCCTAGAGAACTTTACGCTCACCAGAACGAGGCAATCTCGATACAGCA
>JACMKO010000234.1 GCA_014380065.1 Leptolyngbya sp. ES-bin-22
GCGGGTTGACCCGTAGGAGCAGCAGGAGCAGTGGATGCCGCTGCGGTTGAGTAGACCGAGAAGTTGTCAAGCCCTGTCAATGCATAGTCGCCATTGGAGCCGCGCGTTGGAATGTTGCCGTTTTGACCACGCGCACCATACAGACCCAGCAACCGTTGACCTTGATTCGGGTCAAGCTCACGGGATGCCTTCAACAGCTCTTGACCAGCGTTTACAATGTCCTTAGTTTTAACGCTAAGGTCGGTCACGCGAGTGTCACGCTCCAAGAATTTATAGCCGTAACGGTTGCCGTTAGGGTTGTTGCGCAACTCGTTGTAAGTCGATTCTCGGATGTACGTGAAACCTTTGGGCACGATCGTGCTTGCAGACGCTCTGTTCTCGAAGTCGAGAGGATGACCACCACCTAGCACGACGGTAGGCAGGTAAACCCGACCATCAGGCAGATCAGAGCGTAGTGCCTGTTGCAGGATGCTATCGATCACTGGGAAGTCAGAATCGTACTTGGCACGACGGTTAACACCCGCAATGGCTGCCCCTGGGGTAGCGTGGGTAATAGGTACAGATGTCACCACACCCGTTGACTTGCCCAAGTTATTAGCCGTTTGCAGGATGGTTTCCAGCGGCTTCTCAAAGATGTCTACGCCTGTAGCATTGTTGTAGCTCTTGACACCGGTATACAGCGTGGTCGCTGTGTTGGCAGAGTCAGGATAGCTGCACTTGATGTACTCGGGGTCATAACCTTGAGTAGCAGCAACCGCAGGGCTGGCAGGTGTCCAGGGGTTAGGACCACCTTTCGCTGGGTCATAGCCAACGAGGTTACCACCAGATCGGCTGCCACCTGTGGCACAAGGTTGAGCAGCCGTTGCCGTCAAATTGCGTGCGGGTGTACCGGGGTTAAATTCTGGGTTGAATGTAAAGCCAGGACGCACTGGGCTAGCACCTGTTAGTGGATTGGAGTCATCCAACGCCCCAGTGCCAGTTGAGTAAACGCCCGTTGAGCCAGGAATCGTGGTGCCGTAGGTTGTCGCATAGGTGTAGCCCTCGAGCTGCTGCATGAACAGCCCTGACCCTTTACCAGACTTGTAAAAGGGAGCGCCTTTACCAATGGAGGCAGCGCGAGACATTTCCCAGCCCATGCCGTCGCCAATCATCAGAATGACGTTAACGCCGTTACCTTGAGTGCTTTGGGCAAAGGCAGGCAGAAGACCGATCGGTCCAAACAGCAATGAGGACGAAGTGAAAACGGTAGTGGCAAGTAGCGCCAGCCGACGTGAAAAGGTTCTAAAAAGGCGAAGCATTGGCAGAGACCTTAGTTGTGCAGATGGTAAGACGCAAGAAAAAAGAGCAGAGTAAAACTGCTGGATTGGCAATCCATTCCAGCGGAGGCACTCGGATTGTAGGCAGTCGGACTACTGGTAGAAATTCGGCTCTTGATGAGAGCTAGCGGAATCAGCCATAACGCGAGTGCCGACAGACGTAATCGCTGTCTGATTACCCCAGACATTGGTAGCAGCTTCTGCGGGTGCTTGGCTTGCAGCAATGGAGGTGAAAGATAGCGCGATCGCTGCAAACAGCCCACTCAAAAAGCAAGCGAACCAGCGCTGGCGTTTACTCAAAATTGACATTGTGATCGGTCTCCTTAGTTGAATCGTGAACTCTGTTTGAGGCGTGCCGCGATCGCAGCACGTCATAGTCAGCTACTGTGGCGCTGCGTTAGCCCACCCGTAACACTGACTAAACCACTCAATTCCGTTGTCGCTGTCGCACCGATTTGAGCACGCAAGCTGTTGCCCAGCGGCTGGAGACTCTCCAAACCAACGGCATAACGGTTGGTGAGCTGCAAGGTGGCTTCCTGAATACCAAAGGCTTGGCTCAGTTCAGCGTGCAAGGTTGCCAGCAGACGATCGCGCTCAGCAGCGGTCAGCGGATTGATTGCCAACTGGGCGCAAAGCCCCACCTGGTTGCTGGCGATCGACCAGATATGCAGTTTATGCACCTGGCAAACGCCTGGAAAAGATTCCAGAAACTCCCTCACTAGCACCGGATCGGTCGAGCGCGGCGCATAGTTCAGCAAGACCTCCAGGCTGTTCCAAATCAGTGGTAGTGCGCTCAACCCTGTAAGGCAAGCAATCATTAAACTGGCGACTGCATCGATCCACAGCCAGTGCAACCCATAGATCACCAGCGCAGCGACCAGGATGCCAACCGAACTGGCAACATCAGCGACAACGTGTAAAAATGCGCCCTGAAGATTGAGATTGTTGGAGCTGTGCTTGTGCAACAGCTTGAGGTTAAGACCATTCACAAGCAGCCCCAACCCTGCCCCTAGCAACAGCGGCAGGCTTAAAACTGGTTCGGGGAAATGAAAGCGCTCAACGGCTTCCCATGTGATGAGTGCGGCGATCGCCAGCAGACCCAGCCCATTTGCCAGTGCTGCCAACAGCTCGACTCGCCAATGCCCAAACGTCGCCCGACCCGCTGCCGGACGACGGGCAAACCAACTCGCAGCAAGCGAAATGACCAATGCTCCTACATCTGAAAACAAATGCCCCGCATCTGCGAGCAGCGACAAGCTATGGCTCCACGACCCGATGCCTAACTCTGCAAGCCAGAGACCAATCAGCAACGCTAGTACGAGCCACAGACGACTCGGTTGCCCAGATTGAGTTGCGAGACTATCCAAGTCACAACACGCACAGTTCCAATCGTTAGCAGAAGTAGCAGTCTCCTGCGTTGTCGCGATCGTCATTCAGCCAGCCTGGTAGATAAATTAACTAACCCCTGAATAGGCTATCAGTGATTCAGTTAATAGAGCGCTAAGGTCTAGTTAATATTGCGTAAGTATTGGTTAAGGGCGCTGCCGTAATCTCAGTAAAACTACTCATGCAACGCGATGCCAAACTCGTTCGACCCAGTGCCGCTATCCTGCGAGTAGAATGCCTGCTCTCGCTGGTGACATCAGGAGTGTCAGCCTACTCGTTTCGCTGTAGAACAATTTTCATAGACGCTTGAAAGCCACTGCAACGAAATTTACTTTTGTATAGAATACAACTTGCAAACTGGTGTAGTAAGAGTCAAGTAAGCAACCCAATAGGATGGCTCACCGCAGTAAACTACTCCCCAACGATCGCCCCATAAGTCTCTTCTTGGACAGACAAAACGAATTTTTTTGAGAATGACGCAAGTCGTGCCGCCTTTCTCAAGCAGGCGTATGTCATGGTCAGTCCAGGTCACAATCAGCTCTTAGCGCCAGGTTTACTGGTAATCGCTAGTGCCGACAAAAGACATCTCTGAAGTCCAGATCAATTTGCCACAAATCACTCAATTGAGTGTGGACAGACAGACTGAAAGTTGCGCAAAAACAGTGTGCTTAACGGACAATTGGGCATTCTTTCAACTTATCTATGACAACTAAAAAGCAAAAGGCCAGTTGCGTTAAAAATAGCAGCGCGGTTGCTCGCTCATTATTAGCAAAGCCGGAATACCTTGCTGCATAGAGGTCTAGCTTGCTTTGAGTCGAAAA
>JACMKO010000235.1 GCA_014380065.1 Leptolyngbya sp. ES-bin-22
GCTGTTCAGCTTGAGCGATCGTTGTGACTGGAACCGTTTGATAAAGTTGCGGACGGGCAACCGAGCTTCCACCACTTGCTTTAACACTCATTGATTTCAAAAGCTCCCTTTAACGGATCGTGACTGTGTTAAATCTGACCAGAGTGCCACCTGGCAACCATCCCAAAGCCCTTGCTTTCTAAGGAAAACGCATGAGGACTCAGATTTAATGACGGCACAGGGTCTACCAGTTCAATAGTTAGGTTTAGAACGATGCGAGCCTCAAGACTCGTTGATTAAAAAGTATGTAGACTGCGATCGCTCACTGTATCGTCCGATCATAGGGGATTGCGGTCACGCTCCTGAGAGGGCACAAACGTTTTGTTACAAATCTTCGTTATGTGCGGCATCTGCTTGGTGGTCAAACGACTGGCAGGCACTTGGTAGGGACGTTACCTCTAAAGTCCCTGCCAGCAATCCGGTTGCAGATGGTATCTAAGCAAGCACCCGATCGCCCATTGCCGCCAAAATGCCTTCAAACAAACGCATCCCATCCGTTCCGCCCAACATTGGATCAGAGGCGCGTTCTGGATGCGGCATCATGCCTAACACATTGCCTTCGCGGTTGCAGATGCCAGCGATGTTGTGGAGCGAACCATTGGGGTTGCCAGAGTCATTCATGTCTCCGGCGGCTGTCGTGTACCGAAACACAATTTGCCCGTTCGCTTCGAGGTCTGCCAGCGTCGCAGCATCGGCATAGTAGTTCCCTTCACCATGCGCGATCGGCAGCGTCACAACTTCACCTGATTGATAATGGTTTGTCCAGGGGAGATCGGTTCGTTCTACACGCAACGGCACGCGATCGCAGATGAAATGCAACTCCCGATTTCGCACCAATGCGCCTGGTAATAAGCCCGCTTCCGTCAATACCTGAAACCCGTTGCAAATGCCCAGGACTAATTTTCCTTGCTGTGCGTGTTTCACCGTTGCCTGCATGGCTGGCGAAAACCGCGCGATCGCTCCACAGCGCAAATAGTCTCCGTAGCTAAAGCCTCCCGGCACCACAATCACATCCAAATCAGCCAGATCGCTTTCTTCATGCCAGACCATGCGCGTGGGTTGCTGTAAGAGCGATTGAGTGACATACGCCACATCGCGATCGCAGTTAGAACCGGGAAAGACAATCACACCAAACTTAGTCATGATGCTCCACTGCTAATCTAACGGGATGCCTGCTTGCTGAAACAGGTGCTCTGCGGTGAATTCTAGCCCCTTGAAGAGGCTATCTGTGAGTAGTGTGTCTCCCATATAGGTTTGCGGCGGCGCATCAGGATAGAAGACTGTAAGACTTCTTGCTTTGCTATCAACAACCCAAACTCGCAGCACATGGGCATCCAGATACGCTCTCGCTTTTGCGGCTAACTGCCCAAACGTTTGACCGGGCGAAATAATTTCGATCGCCAGATCCGGGGGGACTGAACACGCGCCATCGTCATCCCAATTCGCAGGCAGCCGTTCCTTTGCAATGTATAGAAGATCAGGCGTAGGCACCCAGCTTTTGCCCTCACGAACTAAGGTGATTGCCAGTTCGGGACAGACTTCACCACGCCCATCGCTCCACTCATCAACGAGGTAGAGCAAGGGGCGGGTCAGCTTAGAGTGGTTTTTCTTAGGAGACATTTTAGGGATTGCCTGACCATCAACCAACTCATACGTAATATCGCCCTCGCCCGGAGAAAGTGCGAGAAAGGCTTGTAATGTCAATGGATGATTTGCTCGAAGCACCACAGCAGCTAGACATAAGAGCTAACCCTCATTGTAGGTGATCGTGGTTTGATGCAAGATCAGCCAGTTGCCATCGGGGTCGTAGGCGTAGACTTCTCTGCCATGAGAGGCGGTGATGATGGCTCCAGGTGGTGGATAGCCGAGTTGAGTGAGATGCGCGATCGCCCCCTCTAGGTTTTCGACCTCCAGGCATAGGCTCATGCTAGTGGGGGAGTGGGGAGTGGGGAGTGGCTTCGACGTGAGCTCAGCGTTCGACTGAGCGCTCCCGCCGAAGTCCGAACGGGAGTGGGGAGTTTCTTTAGGACGAAAAATGCCAAGCTTCAACCCAGGAAGATGGAATTCGGCGTAAACATTGGGGCGAAGCACGGCTGGTTGCTGGTTTAAAAGCTGGCTGTAGAACTGAGTTAAGGCGGCAAAATGCGGCGTTGCCAGTGTCAGTAAAGCAGTCGTGCAGCGTAATGACATAAGCAGATTCCGGTAGAATAAATCTACTTTCTTAGTTGGATAAGGTGGTGCTCGCTATGGCAGATAGCCCAAGGTGGACTCCAGAAGCAAAAGCAAAGCTTAAAGACATTCCCTTCTTTGTGCGTGTCCAGGCGCGCGCGCGCATTGAACATCTGGCGCGTACAGCCGAACTCGATATCATCACCGTTGCCATTGTTGAACAGGCGCGGCTAGAATTTGGTCAATAGCTACTACCGCACCAGGCGATAGATTGTACTCGGTCCGCCATACGAATCGCCAAAGTCGGTATCGGATTCCCACCCAAACAGTGCTCTAGACGAAGAGTTAGACAGCACGCGGCTGCAACCATCGTCCAGTCCAATACCAATGTGCTCCTCGCCAAAAGCAATGACCAGATCGCCAGCTTTGGCATCTGCGGGTGAAACCGCTTGTCCGCGTCCGTTTTGCAGCGCTTCGTACAAGGACGGCACATAGTTGGGGTTGTCACCCAATGGCGCAATACCAGCTTTGCTGAGGACACGGTTCAACGACCAGGCACACGCATTGTTGCCACCATCTGGACCCTCTGCCGTACACATACCGCGTAAACTTTCGGTTGCTGCAAGAATGGCAGCATTCCAATCCGCCGCTGCTGAAGCCTTGTTAGCGACAATTTCCTGGAAGTAAACGCCTGCCGTTTGAGGACCAATCACGTCTTGATACAGACCTGTGTTGTTCAGCCGATGGGTGTCTTTGAATGCACCAACCCCCGACACGGAAAGGTCAAAGCCTTGTTGCTGGCAAAATTGGACAAAGGCAGTCAGGGTTCCTGGACCAATGACACCCGGTTTGCCCAACTTCAGCCATTCCTTGAGTTGATTTACCTGGTCAACAGACAAGTTTTTGAGAATAGCAAAGGCATAGCTTTCTTCGATCGAAAGCTTAGTCGGATCAATATTTTCGATCGCAAGCGTAGCCACCATAACTTCACCTGTACTCTGGAATTGAGGCGGGACATGCAAATAAAGCGCAGTAAGTGCTGCTGATTCTATGACCATAGCGCCATAGCGACCTCCAGACGGCTTACGTTACAGAAAAATTAATGTGTATCCGTCAGGCTGACACAAGCACTCACAGCCGTATTTAACCAACCATAACGAGCGCCATTCATGCCTGAAGGACCCGAAATTAAGCAAGCTGCCGATGCGGTCGCGCGGGCGATCGTTCACACGCCCCTCATTAACGTTTCCTTTGCGTTTGAACGGCTGCAACCCTACGAAGAACGCCTTGTTGAAGCGCAAATTTGGGCGGTGCAGGCAAAAGGTAAAGCAATGCTGATTCGCTTCCAGAATCAGCTCAACATCTACAGCCATAACCAGCTTTACGGCAAGTGGTACATCCAGAAAGCCAACTCCTACCCGGTCACAAACCGTCAGCTTCGCTTGGCAATCCACACGCCGAAAAAAGCCGCGCTTCTCTACAGCGCGTCGGATATTGATGTGATTACGGACGCACAAATTGCCAGCCATCCGTTTCTAAGCCGCCTGGGACCCGATGTGCTGGACGAAGCGACAACTGTAGAACAGGTGCAAGAACGCCTTCTGGACAAGCGCTTCTACCGTCGTGGACTCACCAGCCTACTGCTGGATCAGGGCTTTCTCTGCGGACTCGGCAACTATTTACGTAGTGAAGTGTTGTTTGCTGCCAGCGTGAATCCAGCGCTGCGTCCCATTGATTGCACAGCAGAGCAGCTTTTAGGCTTGGCAGAAGGCGCGATCGCGGTCAGCCGCCAATCCTACCTCACCAAAGGCATTACCAACGATCTGGAAATTGTGGCTCAGCTTAAACAACAGGGCTACTCTCGGCAGCAGTACCGCTTTTATGTCTTCAATCGCGACGGCAAGCCCTGCTATATCTGCGGTACACCGATCCTCAAGGATATTGCTGGTGGTCGCCGCCTTTACTACTGCCCACTCTGCCAGAAGCGCTGAACTGATTCTTGTTCACACTCAGGCTAGAGTGCGCCAAAATGTTGCATCCTAGTAGGCATGACTCAACCTTCGATCACCATTCCGTCAAGCAAGACGACGCAGTTCTACACGTGGCAGAACTATCGTTGTGCGTACGATCGCCTTGCTCCAGACGATGCCGCTCATGAGTTGCCCCTGCTGCTAATCCACCCGATCGGCGTGGGGTTAGCACGCACATTTTGGCACCGCTTTTGTGAGGAGTGGTATCGCACGGGGCAACGTAATCCGATTTACAATCCTGATCTGCTGGGTTGTGGCGAAAGCGCCATGCCGTCGATCGCCTATGACCCGTCAGATTGGGCAAAGCAGCTACAGTACTTTCTGCAAACGGTGATTCAAACGCCTGTCGTAGTGGTGGTGCAAGGGGCACTGCTGCCTGTCGCGATCGAGCTTGTGCATCTTCAGCCTGATTTGATTCGTGGCCTGGTGATGAGTGGTCCACCTGCCCGCACGTTGATTGCCAAAACCACACCAGCTTGGCAACAGCGGGTAAGTTGGAATCTGTTCCATTCACCGCTTGGTGATGGGTTTTATCGGTACGCGCGACGATCGCAATTTCTGCGTTCTTTCTCCATTCGCCAACTTTTTGCTACGTCTGAGGCTGTTGATGCTGAGTGGCTAGACATGCTGAAGCAAGGAGCGGCTGCTTTGGACAGCCGTCATGCTGTGTTCTCGTTTCTGGCTGGCTTCTGGCGGCAAGATTACACGGATGAACTGAAGGCGATCGCTCAGCCAACCTTTGTTGCCCTGGGTGAGCAGGCATCCAGTATCAGCCGCAAAGGTAAAGCAGAAACCCCAGAGGAACGGCTGCAAGATTATCTCGCTTGCTTACCTAATAGCGAAGGGGTGAAACTTCCGGGTCGCAATGTGCTGCCGTATGAATCAACAGCAGCGTTTGTGAAAGCAACGGCTTCATTCATTAAAGAACTAGAGTCGTAGCGTGTCAATCTAATTTTTCCGGTGCCACTCAAAACTGAAGACTCCAAGCTTCCTGATTGAGCGGTGTAACTTAACGGTAGTTTCGGTGTTGTACCACCTCCAGAGCAGCGGTAGCCGGGAACTGCTTGAATGCTGCTCCACTGGGCGTAGCTACCACTAGGTAGAGGCAGCAGGTAAAGCGTCAACTGTCCCCGGCACCAGTCGCCACCGTCCTGACTCCGTTCTTCAAAGTATCCCTGTACAACGCGCCCACGCCCACCTTCGCAGTCTAACCCCGCTGGACTCTTCACCCACAAAGTGCCAGCGTATGAGTTTCCCTGATAGCGAGTGGTGTATTGTACTGTGTCGCCAGCACAACCGAAGGCAGCGGAGCGGAAAATCGTGTCTCCACTGGCGCTGCGAAAGGCGTTTTGTCCGGCGAGGGCTGTGTCGATGCCAGAGATCAAGAGCATTAGCGTTCCGATCGACGGCATCAGGGTGCAAATTTTCATGGTGTATCTTTACCAACTTTAAATCGTGCTGAAGAATACTTCTTTGCTGAAGGGCAGGATTTCGCAAACGTTGGCACGTCGCGCACCATAATGAAGAACGGTAGAACGTGAATGTCCAAGGCGGAAACGATCATGTTTTTTCATAAAGATGAGCAACTGGAAGCGTTGGGCGATCGCGTCCTGGAAGCTACATGGGCAGAGTTCCCAGGGTTAGCTCGCAATCAGTTGGCACTCACTTGGCTGGTCTACGATCCACCTGCTCCGGTCAATACGGGCGGTGCTTTAAGCGCTGAGGCGTTCTGGCAATAC
>JACMKO010000236.1 GCA_014380065.1 Leptolyngbya sp. ES-bin-22
AAATGTAGGATGGGTAAAGCCGTTCCGGCATACCAGAAAAGCGATAGCGTAACCCATGCGGGCGTTGGGTTTCGTGCCTCTACTACTCAGGTCTTATATTTAATTAGTCCCACCTACCTACGCTACGGAACAGTGACTAGATTGACACCACAGACCACTAGCTTTTCTCAACCCAGTTCTAGGCATTTTTCTCAGCCACAGACTGAGTTTTAGCGTCAGCCGGTGGGGCTGCAACCCCCTTGCGAATTTCGGAGTAAAACGATGCCATACTAAAGCCACCAGACTGCTTCAGGATACTGGTGCGTAAGCGCAAGTTGTTGCTGGCGAACCACAGTTGCTCTTCGGAAGACATCGCTTGGTACTCAGTTATGATCGTCAGTGTATCATCACTGCTCATCACATAGCGACCGGCTACAGGTGCTGTCTCAGCACCACCCAACTCGCGCAAAAGCTTGCCTTCATTGGGCTTGTCAGGATCGGCAATCGGCACCAGCATCGTATTGCCAGCATATTTTTCCTTAGATTCCATCGTGCCGTCCCAGTTGACCCGTGCACCGCAAAGCGCCAAAGCCGGGTCGATCTCGTGCTGTTCGCACAGTTTGACTACAGCCGCATCGGTTTTGGGCAGTAGCTCAATTTGAAGTTCTGACTTGCTGCTTTCGTTTTGCTGGAAAGCCAGATGGTGACTGGTTCGCTGCGAAAACCACTTACCGCTGCTGAGTTGGAAAAACTCTACAATATCCATCGTTTACAACGACCCTTTGTTCTGGATGCTTGCTATTTCACTTATTGTAAGGTCGCAGCGCTTTAGTTTGAAGGAAACCGTTGGGCAGTTTGAGACAGCAGTTGTACTCAAGAAGGTTGCCAAAGGCGACCACCAAACCAATTCTTCATTAGCAAGCTCAAAAAACCTCCAGCGCGATCGCATAGGCTCCCGGTTTGCTAGCCGAGACTTCGATCGTATAGTCTCCCTCCTGCGGTAAGCGTCCCTGCCAGCTTTTTGTCTTGGTCGCATTACCGCCCATACGTTGACCATTGGGCGCGATCGCGCTAAAGCTGACGCTTCCCTGTAACACCTTCACAGTTAGCGTCTGTCCACGCTTTGCGTTCAGCAAATAGCGTTGGAGTTGGTTAGGGGCAATTTGTCCCGTCACAGTGGTGCCAGTATTCCCTGGAGCAAAGGCAACCCGTTGAATTTGTTCTTGTGTTTGGCGTACCAGCGATGTGATCGCCACATCCAATGTGTAGGCACCAGCACCAGAAACCTGAATGATGTAACGATCGTCGGCAGGCAGTTGCCCTGCCCAACTACGGGTTCGATAAGAGGCCGCATCGATCGCTTCCTGGTTTGATCGCAGTAGATTCATGACCGCATCTGAACCCTGTAGGGTGACAGTCATAATCTGTCCCTGTGACGCTTGCAGAAGGTAGGGCTGCATTTCATTGGACTGCAAATTTCCCCGCACAACCGTTGTTGCCTGACCACGAGCAAACTGAATCCGCTGTGGCGGTCTGCTGGCTTTGGCTGAGGTGCTATCACCTGCTTCTGCGGGAGTAGATGGCTGCTTGATGGCTGACTGTGAGCCGTTGATGCCTTGAGAATCAATAATGCGAGAGGCTTCTGATTGAGGTAGTCTGGCACCCGATACCCAAACGTCACCAGCACTATCGGGCGCTTGCATCCAAACCTGCCAGACGATCGGTAGCGCTACGCCTAATCCTGCCAGCACCGTTGCGGCGATACCAAAGCGCATTCTCCCGCCCAACTGTTCCCACAGCTTCACTCCACGGCTTGCAACAGGAGGGCGACTAGACGGCTGAAGTTCGACCGCGTCAGGTGCTGACGTGTAGGTAGCAGACTGAGTTGCTTTGACTGCTGGCGATAAGCGGTCAATATGAGGCGAAAGAAAATTTACAATCGCTGGTTGCGCCGCTGGTTGCCTGGGTGGTTCAGCTGTTTTGGGTATGGGCGATCGCAACAGTGTACTTTCTAACGGAGCACCTCCAAACGACCGTAAGTCTTGCAGTACTTCACTTGCTGACTGATAGCGATCGGCTGGATACATCGCCAGCATCCGCCGTAGCACCATCGCAAGTTCACCACCAATATGGGTATGGGGTTCCCAATTCCAGGTCAGCGTTCGGCTATCAAGTAACGTTTGCGGTTCCCGACCAGTCAGTAACACCAGCGCAGTTGCCCCCAGAGCATACAGATCGCTATTGGGGTACACCTTCCCCGTTTGGAGTTGCTCAGGCGGCGCATAACCAACTTTGCCAACCCGCGTTGGCGTTGACATCAGGGGCCAATGGCTGGTCGCTTCTTTCACGGCACCAAAATCAATCAGTACAGGCAACCCGGCTTCAGGCAGCGAGCGGGTTGGCTCTAATTGGGTCGATGCCTGAGTCTGTAAGATGACATTCTCTGGAGAAATATCTCGGTGGACAATGCCCTGATTGTGAATGCAGGCAAGAACAGGCAGCAGATAGTTGAGAAAGTGTAGGACTTCAGCTTCTGAAAACGTTTGCCCTTTTTGCTTGCGATCGCTCAACAACTGACGATAGGTTTGCCCATCGACAAAATCTTGTACTAAAAAGAAGCGCCGCTCATCCTCAAAAGCTGCCCAAAAGCGTGGAATTTGAGGGTGTTGAATCTGATAGAGGGTGCTGGCTTCGCGGTGAAACAAGATTTTCGACTTTTCAATCAACGTTCCGTCATGGTACGGAACGATAAATTCCTTCAAGACGCAAGGTTCATTGAAGCGCTCTTGGTCCAAAGCGAGATACGTCCGACCGAACCCGCCCTGACCGAGAACCTGCTGAATCAGATACCGCTGGCGCAGCACTGTTCCTGATGGAAGAGGGGGCACCATTTTTGTTGTGTTGAGAGCTAAACCATAAGGGTAGACAAGTTCCCTAGTACGACTATTGTGGCTTGTAAGCCGACGGTTGTTCTACAGTGCCTCACCCCTCATAGGGCAGGGCTGATCTATCAGCCGTAGAAAATAGACAATAAAGTGGTTGTTTCCATCGCACCTGCGGGCATATGAGTCTGATTGAGCATCTACAAACGATTCGGGATTTTCGCACGCAACCGGACTACCCGTTGTGGGTGGTGTTGCTGCTCGTGGTGATGGGCACGATGAGCGGCTGCACGGGCTACCGTCCTCTCGCCGACTTTGTTGACCGCCACCAAACGGAGTTGTTGGGTCTGTTGGAGTTGCCGGGGGAGCGCTTACCGAGTTTATCGACGCTGCGGCGGATTATGGTGCGGGTGAATTTTGTGTCTTTTACGGACGCCTTCAATGCTTGGGTCCAAGAGACCGTGGCACTTGCCCCGGCAGAACATGTGGCGCTGGATGGCAAAAGCATCAAAGCCAGCGTGAGTGACTACGACCAGCCTTATCAAGATTTTGTCAGTGTGGTGTCGGCCTTCAGTGTTGCGCAAGGCGTGGT